>CAIUAC010000065.1 GCA_903896985.1 uncultured Sandaracinus sp. | reverse complement strand
CGGCGCGGGCTCGAGTGATTCCAGCTCCACCTCGATCGGCGCGACCTCGACGTAGGCGGGCTCGACGGGCGCAGCCTCGACGGGCGCAGCCACGACGGGCGCAGCCTCGACGGGCTCCAGCCGCGCCGCGATCGGCGCAGCCACGACGGGCGCAGCCATGAACGGCGCGAGGTCCACCTCGATGGGCGCGACCTCGACACGCTCGACTGCGACCGGCACGGCGTGAAGCGGCTCACGCTGGGCTTCGAAGGGCGCGGTCGGTCGGCGCTCGTGCTCTGCCTCGCCGAACACCGCCATCTCGAGCGGCGTGGGCTGCGGAGGCCGCGGGGGAGTGTCCTGAGTGCGCACCGGCCGCGAGACGGGCACCGGCGTGCGCAGGCCGCGCGGCGGGGTCACCGCGTCTGCGCTCAGATCGAGCGGGTACTCGACCGTCGGTGGCTCGCTCGGCACCCGCGACGCGGGCACGGCGGCGAGCGCTCGCGGCTTGAGGCGATTGGTCTGGACCCGCTTGAGCAGCGCTTCGAGCTTGGCGGCGGCGCTCATGATGCGGCTCCCGCGGCGGGCGCGAGGCGCGCGGTGATGGTGGCGAGATCCGCCCCTTCGGCGACCCAGGCGCGCACGGCGTCTGCGATGTGGGGATGCAGGACCAAGAACAACCCGGCGCCCGCCGAGACGCACTGCACCTCGGCTCCACCCAGCGCGCCGAACAGGCCACCGAGCAGCGCCGCGAGGCCCTCGGCGTGCAGCGCGGGCGCGCCCTCGAGGCGGGCGACGAGCGCATCGCCCCATTGCTCGAGCGAGAGGCGCCCGAGCCCGAACAGCGCGACCACGCTCCGCGCATGCCCGAGCACGGTCTCCGGCGAGCGCTCCGTCAGGTTGGCGCCGAGCGAGGCCGCCGCCTCCGCGCCGAGCGCCGTGCCGAGCTCCGCGAGCAGCACCTCGTCGCCCTGATCGAGGGCGAGGCGCACGAGCGGTCCCGCGACGTCCTCCGGCAGGACGACGACGCGTCGGCCCTCGCGCGTGTGCACGGCACCACCGCTGAGGTGGAACTCCCAGAAGCCACCGGGGTCGAAACGAGGTTCGTCCATTGCGCTTCCGTGTGTAGAAGGTCGCGCCCCTTCATGTCAAATGAGCGTCCGGTGCGTGCACTCCTCTCTCTGCTGATTTCTGTGCTCGTTCTGGGGGTTGTAGGCCCCATCGCGCGCGCCCAACCGCTGCCCAACCAGGCGCCCGCCTCGGCGATCGACGCCGTCGCGATGGTGCTCGCCGCGGCGTCGAACCCGCGCTGGACGGGGCAGCGCGTCCCGCGTCCAGACCCGACGCCGCGTCCTGTGGGCGCGTCGATCGTCGTGCGGAGCGCGCTTCGACCGGTCGCCGTGCACGCCGATCCGTCGGCGGCGCGCGTGCGTCTCGCCGAGGAGGCGCTGGCGGCGCTCGAGGCCGCGCACGATCTGATGCGCGCGACGGGTTGGAGCTTGCCCGTCTCCGACGGCGAGCGCGGCGACACCGCGGGCTTCGATCTCTACCTCGTCGATCTGGAGCACGGCGCCTACGAGACGCGCGCGGATGGCGATCTGCCGCTCTCGTTCGAGGACTCGTCGGCGGCGTACGCGGTCGTCGATCCGGACGTCGACTCGACGCTCTTCGCGGCCTGCGTGACGCAGGCCTACGTCGACGCTTCGCTGCTCGGCACGGACCCGGCGGAGGCTCCGCAGTGGCGCCGCGCGACGAGCGCTTGGCTCGCGTGGATGATCACCGGGCGCTTCGGCTGCGACGAGGACGAGGTCGGGCGCGCGATGGCCGAACCCTGGCGTGCGCCGATCCCCGATCGCAGCGCGTACGAGGGCGCAGAGGGCGGCACCGACGACGGTCAGCCGCTCGACGGCGCAGGCGGCGCCGCTTGGCTCGCGCTGCTCGACGCCTATCACGGCGGAGGCACCGGGAACTTCGTCCGGGAGGCGTGGCAGTTCGCCCGGCAGCGCACCTGGGAAGGGCACGATCTCCGCGGTTCGCCGGACCTCTTTCAGGTGCTGCGCGCGATGTTCCCGAACGACGCAGAGAAGCTCGAGGACGTCGTCGAGGCGCTCGCGCTCTCTCGCTGGCTCGCCGGCACGCCCGCCGCGCCCTCGCACGCGCTGCGCGCGCTCCCGCAGCTTGGGGTGCCCGCCGCGAAGGGCCCGCTCGCGTGGGACTCGCTGCCGCGACGGATGCGCTTCGACGACACGCCGATTCGCTCGTTCGGCACCGGCTACGTGGTCGTCGACACGCGCGGCGCGGCGCCTCACTCGAACCTGCGCGTCTGGCTGCGCGGGGAGTACGGCACGACCTGGTCGCTCGTCGGCGCGCGCATGGACGCTGGCGGGCACGTGCTCTCGCAGCTCTCGACGCCGCCGCGCAGGCTGCCGCGCAGCTACGTCGTGATCGAGCTGCTCGAGGCGACGGACCACGTGCTGCTCGCGGTGACGAACCTCGCGCCGCGGCTGCCGGACGCCGACTCGATCGACGTCAACGAGCGCGGCTTCGAGCTGCTCGTCGACCGCGGGGTGGGACCATGAGCAACACGCCGACGCTGAAGCTGGCGCTGTTCGACCTCGACGAGACGCTGCTGCACGGCGACTCGGACTTCGAGTGGACGCAGTTCCTGATCTCGGAGGGCGTCCTCGATCGCGCGGGGAACGAGGCGAAGAACGCAGAGTTTCTCGCGCAGTACAACGCGGGCACCCTCGACATCGACGCGTTCCTGGCGTGTCAGCTGGCGCCGCTGACGCGCTATCCGCGCGTGCAACTCGACGCGTGGCGGCAGGCCTTCGTGGCGACGCGGATCCGGCCGCTGCTCGGCGCCCCGGCGCGCGCGCTCGTGCGCCGCCATCGTGACGAGGGCGCGGTGCTCGCGCTCGTCACGGCGACCAACAGCTTCATCACCGGGCCGATCGCCCGCGAGCTGGGCATCGAGCATCTGATCGCGACGATTCCGGCGTGGGACGGCGAGCGCTTCACGGGCGCGGCGCGCGGCACGCCGTCGTTCCGCGCGGGCAAGGTCGAGCGCGTGGAGGCCTGGCTCGAGTCGCTCGGCTCGTGGTGGGGCGCGTTCGATGAGACGTGGTTCTACAGCGACTCGCACAACGACCTGCCGCTGCTCTCGCGGGTCTCACACCCCGTCGCCGTCGATCCCGACGACACGCTGCGCGAGCACGCGGGCGCGCGGGGTTGGTCGATCATCAGCTTGCGCGACTGACGCGCGCGTCGGGGGACGTCGCGGGCGCGCGGGTCGGTCGTCGACGGCGCGCTCCTCGGAACGACGCCAGCAGCGCGATCGCCGCGAAGACTTGGCCCATGGGCGTCGTCGCGCGGCCCGGCACGGTCGCACAGCCGCCGCCGCGCGCTGCCGCGTAGGGCGCCGCTGCGCGCTCGGGTTGGACGCGCAGGACGAGGTCGCCGAGGGTCGTGCCGTCGTCGGTCCGGACGCCGAAGCGCAGCGTGCCCGGCGCGAGCGCAGCGGCAGGAAGCGGGCCGCGCGCCAGGCCATCGAGGACAGGGAGCGTGAGCACGTCGGCGCCGTCCCGCGTGAGCACGACGCCGCCGCTCGGGAGCGGAGTGCCGTCGAGCGTGACGAGGCGCGCGAGGAGGAAGACGTCGTCGGCGCCCGCGGTCGTGAGCGCGCGCGTGAGGGACGCGCGGCTCTTGGCAGCGTCGAGGGTCGCGTCGAGCGGCGCGGCGGCGAGGAGCGCGCGGCGGAGCGCGAGGAAGCGCGCGCCGTCGATCACACCGGCTCCTGCGCTCGCGTTCCACGCTTCGGGGGAGGTGCGCGAGGCGGCCGCGGCGAGGAGCGCGCGGTCGGCTTCGCCGCGGCTCGGGGCCTCCGCGAGCGCGACCGCGAGGACGCCCGCGACGAGCGCCGCAGCGTAGGAGGAGCCGTCGAGCGCGATGCGGTCCACGCCGACGCGCCTCGAGGCGAGCGCCGCCGCAGAGCCACCGACGAGGTTCCGCTCGCCGGCGCGCACGTCGCGCGAGAGCGCGGTGACGACGAGCGTGCCCGGCGCCGCGAGGTCGGGCTTCGGCGCGCCGCTGCGCGTCGGGCCGAGCGACGTGAACGACGCGGCGAGCCCTGCGACTTCAGCCGCGTGCGAGACCGCGCCGAGCGTGAGCCGCGACGCGAGCGCGCCGACCGTGACGAGCTCCGGCGCAGTGCCGGGGATGGTCACGCTGCCGCTCCGGGAGGCGTAGCGCCCCGCGAGGCTCGGCGGGAACAGCGCGCCCGTCAGCTCGTAGCCTGCGAGCCACACATCGACTTGTCCGCGTCCACGGACGCGCAGCGCGTAGGTGCCGCCCTCGAGCGCCATCGGCAGCTCGCCGCCGCCCGCGAGCACGGCGTGCATGGCGTAGCTCCCGTCGGCGCGCGGTGCGTCGCCCTCGAGCGCGAGGCGCGCGCCGCGCGAGTCGGCGGTGACGGTGCCGCTCGGCGCGGTCCACGCGGTCCGCGTGCCGTCGGGGGCCTCGAGCGCGACCTCGAGCGCGGCAGCGTCGCTCGTGACCGTGAGCGCGAGCGCGACGTGCTGCTCCCCCGTGACCGCGCGCCCGGGGCTCGGCACGCGGACCTCGAGGCGCGCCTCGCCGCCGTCGAGCAGCACGCTCGCGTGCACCGAGGTCGCGCCATCGTTGCCCGCGGACGCGACGACGAGCCCAGGAAACGCCGCGAATACGCGCTCGACGGGCTCGCTGCCGTCGTGCGCGCCGTCGTGTCCGCCGAGCGCGAGGAGCACGACGGTGCGGGTCGGGTCGCGGCTCGCGCGCGCGCAGAATCGAGCGCCGAGGGCGAGGTCTTCGTCGCGGAAGCCGGGCACGTCGGCGCGGAGCGCGCGCACGACGAGCAGCTCGGCACCTTGGGCGACGCCGAGGTCTGTGCCGACCGCGAGCGCGGCGACGGCGGTGCCGTGTCCGTAGGCGTCCGCCGGGAGCGCAGCGTCCTCGCCGCGGGCGAGCGCATCGTCGATCGCCGCGGCGTCCCAGACGGCTGCGCCGAACTCGGCCTCGAGCGCGCTGACCTCCGCGCTCGACGAGCCGCGCGGCGGCGCGTCGAGGTCGAGGAGCGCGCGGACGCGGGTGTGGCCGTCGGCGGTGCGCAGCGAGGCGTGCGTGAGGTCGGCGCCTGTGTCGATCACGCACACCGTCGCGCCGAGCCCCGCGTCGGTGCCGAGCGTCGGCAGGCGCATCAGGCGTGCGGCGACCTCGTCGGCGAGCACGGCGGTCGGCCCGCCGAGCGGAGAGCGCGGCCAGCGCAGCGGCATGACGAGACGAGCGCGCGGCAGCGGGCCGAGGGCGGCGCGCATCACGCGGGGCAGCGGGACGCTTTGCGCGCGCGCCGGGTTCGTCGCGGTCAGCGTGAGCACGCCGCTGAGCAGGGCGACGGTGAGGGCGCGGCGCACTCGGGCAAGGTAGCCCGTGGGCGTGAGGACGCGCATCCCGGCGAGTAAGTCCGCCTGCGAACCGACCAAGGTTGGCCTACGAACCGACCAAGGTTGGCCTGCGAACCGACCAAGGTTG
>CAIUAC010000064.1 GCA_903896985.1 uncultured Sandaracinus sp. | reverse complement strand
TCCTCGTCGCGCTCGCAGTCGTCGGCGGAGCGACGTTCTACGCGCTGCGCAAAGACGCGCAGCTCAACAAGGTCCTCGCCGCGCAAGCCCAGGCGGAGGCGTCGACCGCGCGCGCGGAGACGTCCGGCGTGCGCGCCTCCCTCGCGATCGCCCAGAGCCGCGAGCAAGCGCTGCAGGACGACAACAACACGAAGATCGCGGAGATCCGCAACAGCCACTTCTCGAACGAGCAGCTCGTCACCGAGCTCGCGACGGCGCGGGCGCAGGTCGCGCGCCTCGGCGAGAGGGTCGAGCAGACCGACGAGCGAGCGCGCGCCCTGCGCGAGTCTCTGACCGCCGAGCAGCAGCACACGACGCAGCTCAGCGCCGACCTCGCGCAGCTGCGCGCCGCGCGCGAGGCTGCCGACCTCCGCGTGACGCAGCTCAGCGCAGATCTGGCTCGCATCCGCCAGGACCTCAGCGCGCGCGAGTCCGAGCTCGAGCAGTCGCGCGCCGACGCGCAGCGCACCGCGCAGGAGCTCGCCGATATCCGCTCACAGCTCGCCGCCGTGACGGCGCAGCTCGAGCCGCTCCACGCGCTCCTCGCCGCCGCCGAGCAGCGGACCCGCGACGCCGAGACCGCGACCGCCGACCTGCGCCGCGAGAACGAGCGCCTCCGCGCGCAGCTCGCCGCGCACACCGCGCCGACCGCGCCCCCCGACGATCCAGCCGGCGCCGCAGCCGCAGCCGCCGACCCGAGCGCGCCCATCCAGATCCAGGCTTCCCCCGACGCGGTGCCGGTCCTGCAGCTGCCCGCGCCGGGCGGTGCCGACGCCATCCACGCGAGGCGGCGGCGCGTCGTGCCGTAGCGCGCGACCGCTCGCGCCTCGGACGCTCACTCCATCGGCGCGCGCGCGACCACGGCGGCTCTCGCCTCGAGCAGCGCCCCGCCGACGAGCACCACGCCCGAGAGGATGACCAAGCCCGCGCCGCCGAGCTGCCAGACGCTGGGCACGTCCGCGAAGACGAGCACGCCGAGGACCTGCGACATCACGACGCCGCTGTAGCCGACGGCGCCCACGCGCGCGGCCTTGTCGAGGCCGTACGCCTTCGTCATCGAGACCTGCGCCGCGCCGCCGCAGAGGCCCGCGACGACGAGCACGCCGAGGTCCGCGAGCGACGGGACGACCTGCCGACCGAGCCCGACGAGGAACATCGCGACCGCGGCCCACTTCGCGAAGTGCAGGCTGACGCCCTCCGCGCTCTCGTGCGCCCCGAGCCTGCGCAGCTGCAGCATCGCGATCGCGGCGCAGGTCGCGCCCGCGACCGCCGAGCCGACGCCGAGGAGCGCAGCAGAGCCCGCGTGAAGCTGCGCGCCCGCGACGAGCGCGACGCCGACGAAGCCGAGCACCGCCGAGAGCCCGAGCGTGCCGCCCGCGCGCTCCTCGAGGACGCGAGACGAGGCGACGGCGATGAGCAGCGGCGTGAGGTTGCCGAGGGTGACCGCGTCGCCGATCGGCAGGCGAGAGAGCGCGAAGAAGCTGAAGCCCATCGCCGAGGTCCCCGCGAGCGTGCGCCGCCACTGCGTCGCGCGGTCGTGCACGACGAGCGAAGCGCCCCGGGCGCGCCCCCAAGCGACGATGAACATCGCGCCGAACGCCGCACGAAAGGCGGCGACCTCGTGCCACGGGAGATGCCTCGACGCCTGCTTCGCGCACAGGCTGAGCAGCGAGAACAGCGCGCACGCGAACAACATCCACGCCGCTGCCGCCAGCGGACGAAGAGCGTTCGGGGGAGCCGGGGTAGACATCGCTGCGCGCCTCGTTCGAATCAGCCGGAGGTGCCGACACTGCGGGGCCTACGACCAGCGTTCTGCCCGTCGCTAGCGCGGCCCGATGGCGAGCACGAACGCCTGCGCGGGCGCGAGCGCGAAGCCGTTCCAGGCGGGATTCGCGCGCTTTCGCTCCTCGTAATACGAGCGGTAGTCGAGCCCGATCGTCGGCTCGTAGCCGACGTCGTGCAGCGCGCGCAGGACGTCATCCACCCACGTCGGCGGCGTCGCATCGCCAGCGAACATGTAGAGTCCCGGGCGCAGCGTGAACGGCGCGGGAGTGCTGTCGACGGGCCAGCCCGCCTGCCGAAAGACGGCGACGAGGTCCCCGTGGAGCGCGACGGAGCCGGGGTCGTTCGGCGCAAACGCGAGCCAGACGTGCTTACCCGGCGCGGTCACGTTCGCGAGGCGCGCGAGGATCGCCGCGCGGTCC
>CAIUAC010000063.1 GCA_903896985.1 uncultured Sandaracinus sp. | reverse complement strand
GGCGCTCGCCGCGCTCGACGCGAACCTGCGCAGCGTCGTCGACGGCGCGCTCGTCGTCGTCTCCGACGTGCCCGGCATCGAGGTGCTCGCGGACGGCGTCGACCCCCGCCTCGGCGTGCTGCTCGACGGCCTGTCCACCGAGAAGGAGACGCCGCGCGCGCAGCGCGTCTTCGTCTATCAGAACAACATCGAGCGCGCAGCGGGCGGCGTCGCCGAGCTCGACGAGGAGCTGCAGCACTCGCTCGAGGCCGAGATCTACGCGGCGTTTCCCGCGCTCGCGCCCGCGGCAGGCGACGACGGCGCCGCGTCCGGCGCGCACGTGCACGCGGTCGACGACCCGCACGACGACGACACCAGGAACTGAGCGGGCGCGGCGCGTGCGGCGCCTCCTCTCAGCGCCGCTCGTAGGCGCCGAGGTCGGGCGTCGCGTCGCGCGACAGCCCATCGCGGTCGGTCGGCGACGAGTCGAGCGGCGCGCCGTTGCCGACGAGCGGTGACGCGGAGGACCCGGCCCGCAGGTCGTACGCCGGGCCCACCAGCGACGCGAACTGCGGGTCAGCGACGAGCGAGTGCAGGTCGAAGCCGGTCGCCAAGCGCCACGCGGCGAGGTCGCCAGTCCCTTCGACCCAGGTGCTCGCCGCGCCCGGCGCCGAGCAGAGGTTGTAGTCGTCGGCGGCGAACGCAGTCGCCGCGGGCCCCAAGCGAAAACACCGCCAGGCGGCGCCGCTGCCCGCGTACTGCACCGCGTTCGACACGAGGCGATAGCCCGTCCCCTCCTCGCCGAGCAGCACGCCAATGCCCCCCGAGCTCGCGCCGAAGTAGATGGAGTTGTTGCGGACGATGGCGTCGCTCATCGGCAGGTCCTCCGGACCACGCGCCCGATCAGGCACCGCGATCGCGTGCGTGTCGAAGGGTTGCTCCTGAACGACGACGTTATTTTCGACGACACAGCCCTGACAGGCGCTGAGGCCAATCCCGACGTTGCCCACGTTGGACACGGTGTTGCCGCGCACCACGACGCGCTGAAACGCCTCGGCGGTGCCATAGCCGGAGTCGATCGCGATTCCCCAACAGCCCTGCCCGGCGGCGCCGATGTCCTCGGTCACGACGTTGCCTTCGATCAGCAGATCGTCGTGTTTTCCGTGACCTACGAGCGAGACTCCCTGACACTGCCCGGCGACTATGGCCGCGCGATGGAGCGTATTGCCGACCACACGCATCCCGTGAGTGACGAGGTCGTTCGGGCTCGAGAGATAGATGTTGTGATAGAAGACGCCGCCGCGAAAGCCGTTGTCCTCGAACTGACAATGTTCAATGGCGCAGCTCTCACAGCCGCCGAGCCAGCCCTGCTCGCTGTTCCGCAGGATCGTCGAATTACGCAGGACGATGCGGGAATTCACTGCGTCGCTGCCCGGGCCCGCCGCGTTGGAGCCGGCGACCTGAATGCCAATCGCGAAGCCCTCGAGCGACAGATTGCAGAGCAAGACGTCGTCGATGTCGTTGTAGACGAAGAAACCGACGCCGCTCCCAATCCCACGCACGATCAGGTTGAGGATGACGTAGCCCTCCTCGTGGTCGGAGGGTCCGCCATCCTCGAGCGCGAATGCGTTGCCGCCCGAGGTCGCCTCGATGATCGGCCGCTCGAGGGCGCCGACGGCGCCGGGAGGAGCGTAGTCCCGGACGACGCAGGGGTGATCGGCGCGGCAGTTGGCGTTGTTCCAGCGGGTGCCCGAGGCGGCGTCGACGACGAACGAACCGCCGCGACAAAACGCGACCGTGTCGCCCGCTGCGAGCGTGCCGAACGCGACGCGCGCCTTGCCGAGCGTGCGCCAAGGGCGCTCTGGCGCGTCGCCGGCGGCGAGGTCATCGCCGTTCACGCAACCGGGCGCCGACGACAGACCGCAGTCACAGACGTAGTGAATCGTGCCCGCTGTGGGGTCGAGTCCGAGGTCGGGGCACTCCGGCGCAGGAGGCGGCACGGCCGCGTCCGGCGTCGAGGCATCGAAATCGCCTGCATCGAAATCGCCTGCATCGAAATCCCCTGCATCGGAATCGCCCGCATCAAATTCCCCTGCATCGTAATCCCCTGCATCAGAATCCCCTGCATCAGAGTCCCCTGCATCGAACTCCCCCGCGTCGGGCGGAGCGCCGTCAGGCAACGCCGCGTCGAGAACCCCGGCCTCGAGGGGCGACTCGCTTGGCGGAGCGGCGGTCGAACCGCAGGCGACGAGCAAGCACACCAAGGCGAACGACGACAGCCACGCACATCCGATCCGGCACATCCGCCGAGGGTGTCAGTCGTCGCCGCGAAGTCAAAGACGACGTCGCGCCCGACTTCCGCTCAAAGCGGCGGTTCGAGCGCGTCGAGGTCGCCGCCGAGCGCCGTCCACACCGCGCTCATATCGGCTGGGATCGGCGCGCGGACGACGATGCGGTCGCGGCTGCGCTTGACGACCGATGGCAGCACGAGGAGCGCGCAGTGCAGCATCACTCGGCGCGCCGCGACGACGCGCCCGTTCGGCGCGGTGATGCGCGCGACGCCGCCGTAGGCGGTGTCCCCGAGCAGCGGAAGCCCCGCGGCCGCGCAGTGCACGCGCAGCTGGTGCGTGCGCCCCGTGCGCGGGCGCAGGTGCAGCGCGGCGGCGAGGGGCAGGGTCGCGGCGGTCGCGTAGTCGGTCGCAGCGGCGCGCAGGTCGTCGGTGCCGGCGCCCGGCGTGCCGGCGATGGTGCGGAGGCGTTTGTCCCGCAAATCATGGGCGATCGTGCCTGTCCAAGCGCCGCTCGTCGGCGTCGGGGCGTGGGGCGCGAGCGCGACGTAGCAGCGCTCGTAGCGCCCCGCGCGTCGCGCCGCGAGCAGCTCCTCGATGGCGAAGGTCGTCCGCGCGAACGTGACGAGCCCGGTGACCTCCGCGTCGAGGCGAGAGGTCGCGTGCAGGCGAGGCGCTTGCGGGTCGAGCGCTTGCACCAACTCGACGAGGCAGTTCTTGCCGTCGGGCGAGGTCGTCGGGAGTCCTGCCGGCTTGAGGACGATCAGGAGCTCTTCGTCCTGATAGGCGATCTCGATCGGCGGGAGTGGTGCGCGCTCTGTGCGGGAGAAGACCTCGCGCGGAGGTCGCTTCACTGAGCGCCCGCGCGGGGTGCGCTCTCGAGGACGCGCACCGTGCCGCGGTCGCCGTCGACCTCGATGAGGTCGCCAGTGCGCAGGGCGCGGGTGCCGCTCTTGACGTTCATCACGCTCGGGACTCCATATTCGCGCGCGATGATCGCGGCGTGCGACAGCGGTCCGCCAAGGTCGGTCACGACCGCCGCGGCGACCAGAAAGAGGGGCGACCAGCCGACGTCCGCGTACGGCGCCACGAGCACCTCGCCGGCGAGCAGCTCGCCCGCGTGCGTCGGTGAGAGGAGCACGCGCGCGCGCCCGGTGACGCGCCCGGAGCTCGCGGCGAGCCCGCTCAGCGTGCCAGTCTCGAGCGGCAGCTCGGGCGCAGGCGGCGGAAAACCGACGAAGGTGTCCGGCGGGTCGGGGAGCGCGACGTCCCGTAGGTACTGCATTCGCCGCGCGCGCACGAGCGGCGCGACCACCGCGATGCGCCCCTCGAGCAGCGCGCGCAGCTCGTCGAGCGCGAGGAAGAACGCAGCGTCGGTGCCGCAGGCTTCCTTCACGTCGATGCGCTTGCCTGCCTCGAGCGCGACGGCGCGAAACAGCCCGAGCACGTCGGTGACGTGCGCGCGCAACCGCTCCCGCAGGCGCACGAAGCGCTGCACGAGCGCAAGTAGATGACGCACCGCGGGGAGCGCCACGAAGGGCACGCGCTCGCGTAGCTCAGCGTCGGCGGACTCGCGCGTCTCGCGGCGACGCTGCTCCATCTCGAGCGGGCCCGGCGCGCCCGCGGGGCGCTGCAGGTGCGCGCGCAGCGTCGCGAAGAGGAGCGAAGGGTCCTCGCGCCAGCGCGGCTCGGAGATCTCCGCCTCGCGCGCGCCGCGACCGCCGTGCGCCTCGAGAAAACGATGGAGCGCGCGCCGCGTCGGCCCCTCGGGCAGGTGCTCTGGACGCAGCGTGTGCGGCTCACCCTCGATCAGCAGCTTGCGCGCTTCCGGCTCCGTGCGGGCCATCTCGGCGATGTGCCAGAGCGCGAGCCCCGGCGCGGCGCTGTCGACGTCCGCGAGGCCCGCGGTGAGGTCGCGCTGCAGGGCCTCGGAGTGGTCGCGCGCGACGACGGCGAGCACCTTGTTCAGCAGCACGACGGCGCCGAGCAGGTTGCCGTAGCAGGTGAGCATGATCGCGCCGGTGTCATCGAGCAGCCGCTCGACGTCGCGCAGGGCGTGCGCGAGCGCGGCGGGCGCGAGGATGCGCAGATCGACGCCTCCGACCCGCGCGAACTCCACCGCGAAGGTCTCCTCGAACGCCGCGACGCGCGACGTGATCGCGGCGTTCTCTCGCACGAAGCGCGTCACCGTGAACGGCAGCCGCGCGAGGAAGGCGCCGTGCCCCCGCGCCTGCACGTCGGCCTCGAGGCGGTCTACCTCGCCGCCTCCGCCGAGCGCGAGCATCGTGCGCGGCCGCAGCCCGGGCACCTGCGAGAGGATGCTCATGAACTCGCTGAGGTTGAGGTAGATGCGCCCGCGGAAGTCGCCGACGAGCTCCGCGTCGCGCGGCACCGAGCAGCCGAGCGAGCCGAACGCCCGCCGAAAGCCGAGCTCGGAGAACTTGCTGAGGATCGACCAAGTGAGCGGCGTCGCGACGCCCGGCAGCGCCTCGCCGACGTTGACGTTCGACCAGACGAGGCGCGCGCGATCAGCCGCCTTCTCCCGCGGGCGGTGCGGGCGGCGCGGCGCGACGCGCCCGGCGATCGTCGTCACGGGGCGCGCCTGCAGCACATAGAGCGTGCCGCGCGCGTAGGCCCACTCGATGTCGCGCGCCGCGCCGAAGTGCGCCTCGATCCGCCGACCGAGCGCGACGAGCGCCTCGAGCTGATGCGGGGCGAGCGCCTCACGCTTGGCGAGGTCGAGCGGCACCTCCTCTTCGCGCAGTCCGTCGTCGGTGACCACGGAGCGCAGGCGCTTCTCGCCGACGACGCGGTCGCGCACGAAGCCGGTCGCCTTGTCGATGCGGTAGGTGTCGGGCGAGACGCGTCCGTCGACGACCAGCGAGCCGAGCCCGTACGAGGCGTTGAGCACCATCTCGCCGCCGTCCGCGGTGAGCGGATTGACGGTGAAGAGCACGCCCGCGAGGTCGGCGGGCACCATCGCCTGCAGGACGACGCCGAGCTTCGCCTCGAGCTCCGCGGTCGGTCCCGCCGCGGCCGCGACGTTCGCGTCGCGCGTCATCGTGCGCAGATACGCGAGCACGCGGGGCGAGTAGACGCTCGCCCAGCAAGCGCGTACCGCGTCGAGCATCTCGTCCTCGCTCGACACGCCGAGCAGCGTGATGTGCAGCCCGGCGCCGGTCGCTGCCTGCTCGTCCTCGCGCGTCGACGACGAGCGCACCGCCACCGAGCGCGCGCCCGAGCGACGCAGGTCGCGAAACGCATCGCGGAGCGCGGCGGCGAGCGAGGGCTCGAGCGGCAGGGCGCGCACGCGCGCGGCGATC
>CAIUAC010000062.1 GCA_903896985.1 uncultured Sandaracinus sp. | reverse complement strand
GTCGGAGCCCTCACCCCAGCCGTCTCCGTCGGAGCCCTCACCCCAGCCGTCTCCGTCGGAGCCCTCACCCCAGCCGTCTCCGTCGGAGCCCTCACCCCAGCCCTCTCCCTCGACGGGAGAGGGGGCAGAGGCGGGAGTCGATGGCGGCGACGTGGATGGCGTGGCTGACGCTGATGCGGAAGTCGATGAGGCCGACGCCGACGATGACGACGATGACGACGATGATGACGATGATGACGATGATGACGACGATGACGACGATGACGACGATGACGACGATGACGACGAGCCCTGATTGACCTGCGGCGGCCGTCGCGATAAGGCGGCGGCCATGACGTTCCAGGAGATCATCCTCGCGCTGCAGAAGTTCTGGGCTGACCGCGGCTGCCTCATCGTGCAGCCCTACAACTCAGAGGTCGGCGCGGGCACGTTCAACCCGCACTCGTTCCTGCGCGCGCTCGGGCCGGAGCCTTGGAACGTCGCCTACGTCGAGCCTTCGCGCCGGCCGGCCGATGGACGCTATGGCGAGAACCCGAATCGCTTGCAGCAGTTCCATCAGTTTCAGGTGATCCTCAAGCCGTCGCCGCGCGACATTCAGGACCTCTATCTCGAGTCGCTGCGCGCGCTCGGGACGGATCCGAACAAGCACGACCTTCGCTTCATCGAGGACGACTGGGAGTCGCCGACGCTCGGCGCCTGGGGGCTCGGCTGGCAGGTGTGGCTCGATGGGCTCGAGATCTCGCAATTCACGTACTTTCAGCAGTGCGGCGGCATCGACTGCAAGCCGATCAGCGGGGAGCTGACGTACGGGCTCGAGCGCATCGCCTCGTACCTGCAGAACGTCGACTCGGTCTACGACGTCGAGTACGGCGCGGGCGTGAAGTACGGCGACGTCTTTCAGCGCGCCGAGCGCGAGTGGAGCACGTACAACTTCGAGCGCGCCGACGTCGCGCTGCACTTCCATCAGTTCGACGCCTACGAGGCGCAGTGCAAGACGCTGCTCGGGCTGACTGACGAGAAGGCGCCGCAGCAGAAGGGCGGCGGTGTGTCGCTCGTGTTCGAGAAGACCGACGCGCTCCAGCGGCTCGTGCTGCCCGCGTACGACTGCGTCGTGAAGTGTAGCCACACGTTCAACGTGCTCGACGCGCGCGGCGCGATCAGCGTGACCGAGCGGCAGCGCTTCATCGGGCGTGTGCGGCACCTCGCGCGGGCGTGCGCGGAGTCGTTCCTCGCGCAGCGTGAGGCCCTCGGCTATCCGCTGCTCGGGGCGGCGCGCACGGCGGCCGCGGCCGAGTAGCGCCCGGCAGGAACGCGCTACGCTCGCCGCGTGGCGAAGCTCTTCGCGGCGATCGAGGGCGGTGGCACGAAGTTCATCGTGTCCGTGGGGCGCGGGCTCGAGCATGAGCACGCGCGTGTACGCATCCCGACGACGAGCCCCGACGAGACGCTCGCGGCGGTCCTCGCCTTCCTCGCGCCGCACCGCGCGCACCTCGTCTCGGTCGGCGTCGGGATGTTCGGGCCGCTCGAGCTGAACCCGCAGGCGGGCGAGGCGTACGGCGGCACCCTCGCGACGCCGAAGCCCGGCTGGTCGCACATGCCGCTGCGCGCGCGCCTCGCCGCCGCGCTCGGCGTGCCGGTGAGCGTCGACACGGACGTCAACGCAGCCGCCCTCGCGGAGAGCCGGCGCGGCGCGCTGCTCGGCGCG
>CAIUAC010000061.1 GCA_903896985.1 uncultured Sandaracinus sp. | reverse complement strand
GGATGGTCCTCGTGCCGCCCGCGGAGCTGCGCGTCGGTCGCACGCGCATCGAGCTGCTGCCTGCAGATCTGCCGGCGCCCGAGGCGCCCGGTGAGCGCACGAGCTTCGGCCCGCTCGTCGGGCAGAGCCCCGCGATGCGGCGGCTCTTCGGGCTGCTCGAGCGGGTCGCGCAGACCGACGCTCCGCTCGTGCTCGAGGGGGAGGCGGGCACGGGCAAGAGCCTCGCGGCGCGGGCCGTGCACGAGGCGTCCGCGCGCATGGAGCGCGCGCTGCTGGTGCTCGATCTCGGCACGACAGCGGACGCGGCCGCGGTGCGCGAGGCGTTCGTCGCGGCGCGCGGTGGGACGCTCGTGCTCGACCGGCTCGACGAGGCGCCGGCGCACATCGCCGAGGCGGTGGCCGCAGCGCTCGACGCGCGGGAGCGGGGGCAGCTCGACGTCCGCCCCATCGCGACGAGCCGGACTGATCTGCGCGCGCGCGTGGAGTCGGGCGCGCTCCGGCGTGACCTCTGGTTTCACCTCGCGGCCGTGCGCGCGCAGCTACCGCCGCTCCGGGAGCGCACCGAGGACGTCCCGCTGCTCGTGCGCGCGCTCATCGCAGAGCTCGGGCACCCACAGCTCGCGATCGCGCCTGCCGAGCTCGCGCCGCTGCGGGAGCGCGCTTATCAAGGGAACGTTCGCGAGCTGCGCCTGACGCTCGAGGGAGCGCTCGCCTCCCGCGCGCCCGTGACGAGCGGAGTGTCGCCGCGCCCCCCCGGGATGCCGCCGCTCCCGCCGAGCGCGGCGTTCGATTACCGCGCCGCCAAGGAGCAGGTGCTCGACGCGTTCGAGCGCGCGTACGTCGCCGACCTGCTCGCGGCGCACGAGGGCAACGTCTCGCGCGCAGCGGCCGCCGCCGGGCTCGATCGCAACCACCTCGCGAAGCTCGCCAAGAAGCACGGCGTCCGCTGAGCAGCTCGCCGCGCGCCTACGGCAGCTCGACGCGTCCGGGCGGCAGCGTGCCCGGCGCGGCCCGATCGCTCGACGTCACCGCCAGCCCAATGCCGACGCCTGCGCCGCCGACGACGACGCCGATCGCGGTCCAGAACCACCAGCGCTCGTAGATCGCGGCGCTCGCCGGGTGCCCGACGTCGCGCACGTCGATCGAGAGCGGCGCCGATGGCTCGCCCGCGCGCGCGACCAACCGGCCACGCGCGTCGCGTGCCTCGGCGTAGAGCTCGAGCACGTCGGCGGAGGTGCGCGGCGGGAGCGTGACGACGAAGGTCGCGCCCTCGCGTACGGCGTCGACCGCCTGCCAAGCGTCGTCGGTCTGACCGCGCAGGCGCAGGCGCATCGTCTCGACCGCGGTCGGCCCGCTCGCCCGCAGGACGACGCGCAGCGGCCGCCCGACGCGCCCGGCGCGCGGCAGCTCCGCGCTGACGCGCACCTCGGGGTCGAGCGCGGCGTCCGGCGCAACCTCTGCGCGCAGCGCGGCGACGAACGTCGCGATCTTCGGCGAGCCGGTCGGCTCGCGGAGCGCGTGGTACGGGTCGATCGTCAGCATCGCGAGGAACGCAGCGCGCGCGTCGTCTGGCCGCTCGATGACGACGTACGACGCCCCGAGGTACTCGTAGGCCTCGAGGCGCAGCGCCGCCGACGTGCCCGGCACGGCGAGCGCGCGCCGCAGCGACTCGATCGCCCCCGCGAAGTCGAGGTCGCCGTAGCGCCGACGCGCGTCGCCGAGCTGCTCGAGTGGGGCAGCGACATCGAGGCGCGCGATGCTGACGGGTCGACAAAACTATGGCGCTCAAGTGATGAGCTCTGCAGCGGCTCCACAGCTCTCCACTGGGCG
>CAIUAC010000060.1 GCA_903896985.1 uncultured Sandaracinus sp. | reverse complement strand
GCGCGGGTCGCTGGTCAGCGTGAAGCCCTCGTCCACCGTGCCGTCGCAGTTGTCGTCGACGCTGTTGCAGACCTCGAGCTGAGGACCGACCGCGCCGACGCACTGGAACGCGCCGCCGAGGCACTGCAGCGCGCCCGCCGCGCAGGCGCCCGTCGTGATGCCGCACGCGCCCCCCGACGCGACGCCGTCGTCGATCATCGAGTCGCAGTCGTCGTCGAGTCCGTTGCAGGTCTCGGTCGCCGGGCCCGTCGAGCCGATGCACGAGAGCGCGCCGCCGACGCACTGCTGCGTGCCGGGGTTGCACTGTCCGACGTCGGTGCCGCAGGTGCCGCCTCCGCCCGGGTTGCCGTTGTCGACGATGCCATCGCAGTCGTCGTCGAGGCTGTTGCAGACCTCGGTCGTCGGGCCGATCGCGCCCTCGCAGAGCACGACGCCGCCTCGACACTGGGTCGTGCCGGCGGTGCACGCGCCGGTCGTCGGGCCGCACGCGAGGCCGCCGCCTGGGTTGCCGTTGTCTGTCACGCCGTCGCAGTCGTCGTCGATGCCGTTGCAGGTCTCGGCCGTCGCGACGATGGCGCCGGTGCAGACGAGCGCGCCGCCGGTGCAGACCTCGCGCCCGCGCTCGCACGCGCCGGTGCCGCTGCCGCAGAGCGCGCCGCCGTCGGGGTTGCCGTTGTCGGTCACGCCGTCGCAGTCGTCGTCGACGCCGTTGCAGGTCTCGGCCGTCGGCGCGATCTCGCCGCTGCACACGAGCGCGCCCGCCGTGCAGAGCAGCGTGCCCGGGTTGCACGCCCCGGTCGTCACGCCGCAGGTGCCGCCGCCGCCGGGGTTGCCGTCGTCGACGGTGCCGTCGCAGTCGTCGTCGCGCCCGTTGCAGGCCTCGACCGCGGGCGACGCGGGCGTGCACGAGTACTCGCAGCCGTTCGTGTCGAGGCCGTCGAGGTTGTAGTAGCCGGGCTCGCAGCCCGAGATGACGCACTCGCCTGCCGTGCAGCCCGAGACCGCGTGCGCCGCGCGGCAGGTCCGCGCGCAGGACCCGCAGTTGATCGCGTCCGTCTGGAAGTCGACGTCCTCGTCGACCTGCCCGTCGCAGTCGTTGTCGCGCAGATCGCAGACGGCGTCGTTCGTCTCCGTCGGGATGCAGCGGTACTCGCAGCCGTTCGCGTCGTCGCCGTCGAGGTTGTAGAAGCCGACGTCGCACGCGCGCAGCGTGCACGTCGACGCCGCGCAGCCCGCGAAGGCGTGCGGGATCTCGCAGCGCATCCCGCAGCCGCCGCAGTTGTTTGGATCCGTCGTCGTGTCGATGCCCTCATCGATGTTGCCGTCGCAGTTGTCGTCGACGCCGTTGCAGAGCTCCGGCGCGCCGGGCACGCAGCCGTCGGGGCCCGCGTCCTCCTCGCCGAGGTCGACGCCGAGGTCGACGTGCCCGAAGTCGACGCCGAGGTCCGCGGTGCCGAGGTCCGTGCCGAGGTCGACGGGCTCCCCGCAGGTGAGGCAGTACGGGTCGACGTCGCAGCCCGAGCTGACGAGCGCCGCGCCCGCGACGAGCCCGACGACCGCCGCGCCGAGCGCGCGCCGGTCGAGCCGCCGACGTCGGAGGCCGAGCAGGCCGAGCGCCGCGAAGACCGCGACGAGCCCGCCCGCGGTGCCTCGCCCGCCCGTCGCGCCGGGGACCGCGCAGATGCAGCCGCCGCCGCCGCTCGCGAGCACGCGCTCGTCGCGTCGGCCGAGATCCGGGTGCCCCGCGTCGACGCCCATATCCGGCGTCGGCACGTCGCGCACGCACTCGCCCGCGCGGCAGACCGCGCTCCCCGGGCAGCGCACGCCGGTGCACGGATCGGCGACGCACGCGCCCTCCTCGCAGACCTGCCCGCTGCCGCACGTCGTCGCGACGCACGGATCGGCCTCGCACGCGCCGCTCGTGGCGTTGCAGCGCCGCCCCGCCGGGCAAGAGACGTCCGCGCACGGGTCGGCGACGCACTCGCCGCGCGTGCAGCGCTCGCCCGTCGGACACGTCACCGTCGAGCAGCTCGTCTCGCAGACGCCCGCGCGGCACGCTTGGTCGCTCGCGCACGTCACGGTCGCGCACGGATCCGAGCCGCACGCGCCGGTCACGATGTCGCAGAGCTCGCCGCCCGGGCAGCCGAGGCCGCGGCAGTTGTCCTCGACGCAGACGCCCGTCGCCGGGAGGCAGACCGTGCCGCCCGTGCAGACGACGCCCTCGCACGGGAACGTGCAGACGTTGTTGTTGCAGGTGCAGACGGGCACGCCGTCGGTTCCGGGCGCGCACGTCGTGACGCCGCCGACCTCGACGGTGGACGCGCCGCACGTCGCCTCGTCACAGCGCGGCGTGACGCAGAAGCAGTCGGTCCCGCGCATGAACGGCACGCGCCCGCCGGCGCACTGCGGGCCGAACTCCGTGATCTCGCAGAGCCCCGAGCAGCCGCACTCGACGCACTCCGAGCCCGCCGGGCAGAGCGAGCCCGTCGCGGGCGGCTCGTCCGTCGCGCCGTCGCAGTCGTTGTCGACGCAGTCGCAGCCCTCGCGCCCGGGCGGCGTCTCGCCGACGCAGAGCACGCGGCCGCCCGAGCACTGCTCGACGCCGGGCAGACACGCGCCGACGCTCGAGCCGCACGCGGCGCCCGTCGTCAGCCCCTCGTCGACCTCGCCGTCGCAGTCGTCGTCGAGCGCGTTGCAGACCTCGGCCGCGGGGATGATCTGCCCCTCGCAGCTGACCGCGCCGTCGCGACAGACCTGCACTCCGGGCGAGCACTCACCGACGTCCGAGCCGCACGGCGCGCCGACGCCGAGCCCCTCGTCGACCGCGCCATCGCAGTCGTCGTCGAGCCCGTTGCAGACCTCGGTCGTCGGGCCCGCGCCGCCCTCGCAGAGGAGCACGCCGCCCGCGCAACGCTGCGTGCCGGGGGAGCACTCGCCGGTGCTCTCGCCGCACGCGGTGCCGCCCTCGGGGTTGCCCTCGTCGATCGCGCCGTCGCAGTTGTTGTCGAGGTTGTCGCAGCGCTCGGGCGTCGGGCCCGTCGCCCCGACGCAGGTGAGCGCGCCGCTGACGCACGCGAGCGCGCCGTCCTCGCACTCGCCGACGGTCGTCAGCCCGCACGCCGCGCCGCCGCCTGGGTTGCCCTCGTCGATCAGCCCGTCGCAGTCGTCGTCGAGCCCGTTGCAGCTCTCGACGCCCGGGTCGATGCCGCCCGCGCAGAGCAGCACCGCGCCAGCGCACACCGTCGTGCCGCGCGCGCAGATGCCCGTGTCCGTGCCGCACGACACCCCGCCGCCGGGGTTGCCCTCGTCGGTCGAGCCGTCGCAGTCGTTGTCGCGCCCGTCGCAGATCTCGGTGCCCGCGCCGCGCCCGCCCGTGCAGACGAAGGTGCCGCTCACGCAGGTGTTGACGCCCTGCCGACACTCGCCGACCGCCGACCCGCACGCGCCCGTCGTCGGCACGCCGTCGTCGACCGAGCCGTTGCAGTCGTCGTCGCGGTTGTTGCAGGTCTCCGCGATGGCGCTCCGCCCGCCCGAGCAGACGAGCGCGCCACCGGCGCACGCGAGCGTCCCCGGCAGGCACTCGCCGATCGCCGAGCCGCAGGTGCCGCCGCCGCCCGGGTTGCCCTCATCCGTCGTGCCGTTGCAGTTGTCGTCGAGGCCGTTGCAGGTCTCGGTCGTCGCGCCGATCGCGCCGGTGCAAGCCCCGAAGACGCCCGCCGCGCACACCTGCGCGCCCGCCTGACACGCGCCGACGTCCGAGCCGCACGCGCGCGTGATGCCGTCGATCAGCCCGTCGCAGTCGTCGTCGACGTTGTTGCAGGTCTCTGCGGCTGGGCCGATGCCCGAGCAGGTCCCCCACGCGCCCGCGCTGCAGGTCTGCGCGCCCGCGACGCAGGCGCCGACGTCGGTCCCGCACGCGCGCGTGAGCGTCTCGTCGATCGCGCCGTCGCAGTCGTTGTCGAGCCCGTCGCAGATCTCGGCGCTCGGGATGCAGCCCGTCGCGCACACGCCGCCCTCGTCGATCACGCCGTTGCAGTTGTTGTCGAGCCCGTCGCAGAGCTCCGTCGGCGTCGCGCCGCAGGTGCCGCAGCTGTTGCGCAGGCCCTCGTCCACGGTGCCGTTGCAGTTGTTGTCGACGCCGTCACACGCGGTCTCGGCGGGCGCCGCGCAGAGCGTGCAGAGCGGGCGATTGACCGCCGCGTTGCTGCAATCGGGCGGCGTCACGCCGGTGCCGGTGTTGCAGAACTTCGGCAGCCCCTCGTCCGCGATCGCGTTGCAGTTGTCGTCGAGGTTGTTGCACGACTCGCTGAGGAGCGAGCGCCGCACGATCTCCGAGAGCCCTGCCGCGAGCGTCACGCGATCGTTCGCGAAGTACGCGGTGTCGCCGCCGACTGGACCGGCGTCCGTGCCGCCCGCGGTCGCGATGCTGTTGAGCGCGGTGCGGCTCGTCACGTCGATCGCCAAGCCGACGACGTAGGTGTTGATGCCCGCCGTGCGCAGCGCCGTCGCGACCGGCACGGCGTTGCCGCCGCAGGTCTCGTTGCCGTCGGTGATCAGGATGACCGAGTACGGCCTGCAGCTGCTGACGGTGTCCGCCGCGCGGATCGGCGTGATGTACGTCTGCACGCCCGCCATCAGGCCGCCGAGCGGCGTCGCGCCCTCTGCGCGCAGCTCGCAGTTGCCCGTCGTGGCGTGGTTGCAGAAGTTGCCCGCCGTCGTCGCGGCGAGGTCCGCCGCCGTGGCCGTCTCGGTGCTGTCCATCCACTTGAGCAGCGCGCTCGTGTTGTCGGTCGTCGTGAACGCGCCCGTCGAGTTCCAGCCGACGAGGACGTTGCCGGTCGTCGTCGAGCACATCCCCTGATAGTTGATGCACACGACCGGGCTCGCGCCGGTGCGCGCGCGGAACGCCGGGACGAAGCAGCCCGGGCCCGTCGGGTACACGGTCGACCAGTCCCAGTAGCAGGCGGCGCCGGTGTTGCTGTTCGGGTTGCCGTAGGACGTGACGTAGGGCCCGAGCGCGTTGCACTCGTAGTTCTCCACCGCCGGGCAGAACAGGTTGAGCCCCTGCGTCTGCGGGAAGCGCGCGAGCGCCCAGTCGACGTCGCCGAACGTGAGCAGCGTGTCGCGGATCGCGGACTTCGCGATGTACATGCGGCTGTCGTCGGTGAGCCCGTTGCAGTTCGTGTCGACGCCGGCGAGGCGCACCGACGGGCTCGTCGAGCCATCGCCGAAGGTCGGCACGCCGTTGAAGTCGAGCGCCATCGACCCCGAGGTGTCGAAGGCGATCATGAAGCGCGGCCGGACCTGCGCCCTCGCGTGGAGCGGGCTGAGCGCCGCGTGCGCGAGCACGAGCGCGCTGAGGACGAGGAGCGCACGGGAAGAAAGTCGAAGAGACATCGAGGCACCTCGGTTCGCGCTGCGCCGATTGCAGCGGATCAACCGCTGATCCAAACACGTCGCGGCGGCAGGCGTCAACGATCCCCCTAAGGCTCTCCCGGAACGCCCGCGCGGCGAGGCACGGCGATTTGGCGCCCGAGGCCCCAGCGCGTGTAGGCTGGTGAGATGGCAGACGCACGTCCGCCCGTTCCGGGCTCAGTGCGCCCGACCGTGCTCATCGTCGGAGACGACGAGCCGATGGACGACGCGATCTGTGCGGCGCTCGACCACCACGGGCTCGACGTCGAGCGCGTGACGACGCTCGACGCGGTGGAGGCGACGCGCATCGCCGCGCCGGATCTCGTGCTGCTCGTCGGCGACGCGGCGCGCGCGGCGGGCGAGGCGGTGCTCGCGCGGCTCGCGCAGAACGTGCTCACGCAGCTCGTGCCCGTCGTGCTGCTCTCGGATGACGCGGCGCTCGGCGAGCGGCTCGCGGCGTTTCGGCACGGCGCCGTCGCCGTCGTGCCGCGCACGGCGAGCGTCGACGAGATGGCGCGCAAAATCGCCGACGTC
>CAIUAC010000059.1 GCA_903896985.1 uncultured Sandaracinus sp. | reverse complement strand
TGCACGACGAACCTCGCCTGCGACACGACCTGCGGCCGCAACATCGGCAGCCGCGTCGGCAGCGGCGTCGCGCGCGGAAGCAACGCGCACGGCGGGCTCCTGCTGGAGGGCTCCTGCGCGCCGGCGACGATCGAGGGCCGCGAGGAGCGCCTCGTGTGGACGGCGCCGGCGACGGGCGACTACGTGCTCGACACGTTCTCGTCGACGTACGACACCGTGCTCTACGTCCTCGAGAGCTGCGATGGGCCGCAGATGCCAGGCGCGTGCGACGACGACGGCGGCGCGGCGCAGACCTCGCAGCTGCGCATCAGCGCGGTCGCTGGCGTGCGCCTCGTCATCGTCATCGACGCCTTCGCCGGCGTGACGGGGGACTATGTCCTCGACATCGTGCCCGTCTCGACGACGAGCGAGCGCGGACGCTGCCGCGACGGAATCGACAACGACCGCGACGGACGCGCCGACTGCCGCGACCCGGATTGCGCCTCGGACTCGGCGTGCTGCGCGTTCAGCCCGGAGGACTGCACCAACGGCCTCGACGACGACTGCGACGGCTTCGCGGACTGCGAGGACACGGGCAGCTGCGGCGCAGTGCCGGCCTGCCTGCCGGACGCGGGAGCGCTCGACGCGGGAGCGCTCGACGCGGGAGTGCTCGACGCGGGACGCCCGGACGCTGGCCCGCTCGACGCGGGGCCGTCGGACGCTGGCCCACGCGACGCAGGGCCGACGGACGCTGGCGCGCGCGACGCAGGGCCGCTCGACGCTGGCCCCGCCGACGCCGGACCTCGCGATGCGGGCGGCGGCGACTTCGGAATGTGCACGGCGCGCGAGCTGGGCATCGCCGCGTGCACCGATGGGCGCGACGGCGACTGTGACGGACGCCTCGACTGCGCGGACCCGGACTGCCGCCCGCTCGGTCCGATGGCCGAGTGCTGCAACGGGATCGACGACGACGGCGACGGGCAGATCGACCTCTTCACCTGCCGCTGCTTCTCGAACGCCGACTGCCTCGGCGTCGGCTCGCTCGAGCAGGTGTGCTGGACGCGCTCGTACGCCGTGTGCGCGCCGCGCTGCAATTTCGTCGGCGGCACCTCGTGGTGCGTGAGCCTGCTCGGCGCGGGCTACTTCTGCGAGGGCGTCAGCGGCGAGTGCCTCAGCGCGACGCCGCCTCCCCCACCGCCGCCTCCGCCGCCTCCGCCGCCTCCCTGAGCGAGCAGCGAGCGGCGATCAGTCCGCCGCGTCAGTCGAGATAGCCGAGCGCGCGCAGGCGCGCCTCGACGCGGGCCTCGTCGCTCGCGGTCGTGGGCAAGTCGACGCGTTCGCTCGCGGCTGCCAGCGGCGTCGGCGGCCCTCCTGCGCGCAGCACCTCCTCGAGCACGCGCCCCGACGCGCCCTCCGGCAGCGCGACCTCGAGCCGCGCGAGGAGCGTCGCGGTCGCGTCCGCCATGCGCGGCGCGCACGCGCTCCCGGCGCGAACGCGCGGCCCCGCGGCGAGGTAGACGCCGTGCGAGCGATGGCTGCCCGGCAGCGAGCGCCCCTTGCGACCGAGGTACTCGCTCGGCCCGAGGCGGCGCCACGCGCCCG
>CAIUAC010000058.1 GCA_903896985.1 uncultured Sandaracinus sp. | reverse complement strand
CTCGACCTCGAGGGCGGCCGCCGCTTGCTGCTCGAGCGCGTCGAGGTCCCCGTCGAAGCGCCGCGCGAAGAGCTCTTCTTCGGTGGACATATCGATGCCGTAGAAGCACGGATGGAGCACCGGCGGCGAGTGGATCGCGAGGTGGACCTCCGCCGCGCCCGCATCGCGCAGGAGCTCGTTGACGCGCTTGAGCGTGGCGCCGCGCACGATGGAGTCGTCGACGAGCAGCACGCGCCGGCCGACGATCTCGGAGCGCAGCGGGTTGAGCTTGAGGCGCAGCGCCGACACGCGGGAGACCGCGTCGGGCATGATGAACGTGCGGCCGCTGTAGCGGTTCTTGATGAAGCCTTCGCGGAGCGGCAGGCCGAGCGTCTCGGCGAGGGCCGCGGCGGCGGGGCGCGCGGTGTCGGGCACGGGCACGACGACGTCGGCGACGATGCCCTTGCCCGCGATGCGCCGGGCGAGCGCTTCACCGAGCGCGAGGCGCGATTGATACACGCCGCGCCCGTCGATGATCGAGTCGGGGCGCGCGAAGTAGATGTGCTCGAACACGCACGGAGCGCGGTCCGCTTGCTCGAGCGTGCGGCGAATCGGGGGCTCGCCAGCGCGCAGAAAGAGCGCCTCACCCGCGCAGGGCTCCTCGAGACGCTCGAAGCCGAGCACGTCGAGCGCGACGGTCTCGCTCGCGCAGATCCACGCCAGGTGCTCGCCGGTGCCGCGGTGCCCGAGCACGGCGGGGCGGATCCCGTTCGGATCGCGGAACACGACCAGCGTCGGACGCCCGTCGAGCATCAGCACGGCGACGATCGAGTAGCTGCCTTGGACTCGGCGCCGCACCTCGCGGAGCGCCGTCATCGCGTCGTCGATGGTGTGCCCGGTGCGCCGCGCTTGGTTGAGCGCGTCGGCGAACTCACAGAGGACCGGCTCGACGTCGCACTGCGAGAGCAGGTGGATCGAGCGCTCGCGCAGCGAGTCGCGGACCGCTCCGTAGTTCGTCAGGTTGCCGTTGTGCGCCATCAGCACGCCGGGCTGACGGAAGAAGAACGGCTGCGCGTCGCGCAGCAAGCCGCGCCCGATCGTCGGATAGCGGACGTGCCCGATGCCGACGGGACCGCTGAGCGTCGCGAGCGCCTCGCCCGGGATCGCCTGCGCGACCTGACCGAGCCCGCGATGCGCGAAGAACTCGTTCCCGTCGGCCTGCATCGTCGCGATGCCCGCGCAGTCCTGGCCGCGGTGCTGCAGCGCCTGCAGGGCGATGTGGAGCTCAGGAGCGACTTCTGCGGACGCCACGATGCCGACGAAGCCACACATGGTCGCGGCTTCTAGCACAGGCGCGGAAAATCCGAACTCAGCTCTCGAAGAACGCCTTGAGCACCGCGATCATCTGCGCGACGTCGCTCGCGGCGCAGAGCTCCCGGATGCTGTGCATCGACAGCATCGGGTTGCCGACGTCGACGGTGCGGATGCCGAGCTGCGCCGCGGTGATTGGGCCGATCGTCGAGCCGCAGCCGAGGTCGCTGCGGGTGACGAAGTGCTGCGGCTTGACGTTCGCGCGGCGGCAGAGCGACTCGAAGGTGGCCCAGCTCTCGCCGTCGGTCGCGTAGCTCTGGCTGGAGTTGCTCTTGATGACGGGGCCGCGGCCGAGGTGCGGCATATGCGTGGGCTCGTGCTTGTCGGCGTAGTTGGGATGGACCGCGTGGGCCATGTCGGCGGAGATGAAGAAGCTCCGCGCGAGGGCGCGGTGGAGGCTGTCGCCGCGGTGTTCCTGCGCGAGGACGAGGCGCTCGAGCATGGAGCGCAGCAGCGGCGAGTCGGCGCCTTGGGCGCTCCTGCTGCCGCACTCTTCGTGGTCGTAGAGGACGACGCCGCGCGTCGCGTCGTGCGGGCCATCGACCGCGAGCAGCGCGCTCAGCGCGGCGTGGCAGCTCGCGAGGTTGTCGAGGCGCGGGGCGTGGAGCAGCTCGCCGCGCAGGCCCGAGCGCGTCGACGGGACGACGTCGTAGAGCGAGAGGTCGAAGCCGAGGATGTCCTTGCCGCTCGTCGGGTGCCCGGTCTCGCCGAGCCGCGCCGCGACGAGCTCGCGCACGTCGAGGGGGCCGAGCGCCTCGAGCCCGAGGAGCGGCGGCAGGTGCTGCTGCGCGTTGAGGATCAGGCCGTCGGTGTTGACGCCGCGGTTGAGGTGGATCGCGAGGCTCGGCACGCGCGCCATCGGGCGATCGAAGCGGACGAGGTGCGTCGCGAGCCCGGTGCCGTGCTGCACGAGGACGCGCCCCGCGAGCGAGAGATCGCGGTCGAGCCAGGTGTGATAGAGGACGCCGCCGTAGGGCTCGACGCCGAGCGTATGGAGGCCATTCTTGGTGACCTCGGGGCGCGGCTTCAGGCGCAGGTTCGGTGAGTCCGTGTGCGCGCCGACGAGGTGAAAGCCCGCGCGCTCGACCGGCACGCCGCCGACGACGAAGGCCAGCACGCTCGAGTCGCCGCGCGTGACGTACACCTTGTCGCCGGGGCTCAGCGCCCAAGACTCGCGCTCGTCGAGCGCGCGAAAGCCCGCGGCGACGAGGCGGCGTACGGTCTCCGCGCACGCGTGATAGGGCGTCGGTGAGGCGTCTACGTAGGCGAGGAGATCGTCAGCGGAGTCGGGCGCGTTCATCGGCGCCGAGCCTAGCGCATCCGTCGGGGTCTGCGCGCGTCAGCGGAGGGGCGCGCGGTCGTAGGTCTCGGTGAGCATCCGCAGGCGCTCGACGGAGCCCGGCGCGAGGTCGGTGAGGCGCATCCGCCACGACCAGTTGCCGTCCATCGTGCCGGGCGTGTTCATGCGCGCCTCGCTGCCGAGCCCGAGCACGTCTTGCATCGGCAGCACGGCGAGGTTCGAGGGCGAGAGCAGCGCCATGCGGACCATGTCCCAGTGCACCTCGCGCCCGTCGCTCGCGAGGTAGCGGAGCGCGCGCGCGCGGGAGTCCGGGTCGCCCTGCGGGTCGCGGAACCAGCCGAGGGTCGTGTCGTTGTCGTGCGTGCCGGTGTAGGCGACCGAGCGGTGCGGGAAGGCGTGCGGGCGGTAGTCGCGGGAGCCCGCGTCGCCGCCGAACGCGAACTGCAGCACGCGCATGCCGGGGAGCTCGAGGTCGTCGCGCAGCGCCTTCACCTCGTCGGTGAGCACGCCGAGGTCCTCGGCGATCAGCGGGAGCGCGCCGAGCGCGCGCGTCGCGGCGTCGAAGAGGGCGCGTCCGGGCCCTGGTCGGAAGCGACCGTTGCGCGCGTCGGGCTCTGCCGCGGGGACCTCCCAGTAGCGATGGAAGCCGATGAAGTGATCGAGGCGCACGGCGTCGAAGCGCGCGAACGCGCCGCGGAGGCGCTCGATCCACCACGAGAAGCCCTGCGCCGCGTGCACGTCCCAGCGGTAGAGCGCGTTGCCCCAGCGCTGACCGGTCTCGCTGAAGTAGTCGGGCGGCACGCCGGCGACGACGGTGGGGCGGCCGTCTTCTCCCAGGAAATACAGCTCTTGGTGCGCCCAGACGTCGGCGCTGTCGTCGGCGACGAAGATCGGCACATCGCCCATGAGCGCGATGCCGCGCGCGGCGCAGTGTCGTCGGAGCGCGCGCCACTGGGTGTCGAAGCACCACTGCACGAAGCGCAGGTAGTCGAGCTCGCTCGAGTGCTCGACGCTGGCCAGCGCGAGCGCCTGCGGCTCGCGGCGCCGGAGCGCGGGCGCGAAGTCGAACCACGCCGCGCCGCCGTGCGCGCGCTTGAGCGCGGCGTAGAGCAGGAAGTCGTCGAGCCAGCTCCGCTCGCGCACGGCGAACGCGGCGAGCGCGGCCCGCTCGTCGCGCGTCGCGGTGGCCTCGTACGCGGCGTGCGCGGCGCGAAGCTGCGCTTCGCGGAACGCGCCCGTGGCGCTCCAGTCGATGCGCTGCGCGTCGCCGCGGGGTGCGGCCTCTGCGACGGCGCGCGCGTCGAGCCAGCCGCGCGCGACCAGCGGCTCGAGCGCGACGAGCGCAGGGCTGCCAGCGAAGACGCTCAGCGTCTGATAAGGCGAAGCGCCTCCGCCCGGCGGGTTCACGGGCAGGACTTGCCACCAGCGCTGTCCAGCGGCGCTCAGGAGGTCAGCGAAGCCGAGCGCCTGCGGTCCGAGGTCGCCCGAGCCGTGTGGTCCCGGCAGCGAGGTCAGGTGGAGCAACACGCCGCTCGAGCGCTCGCGCAGCGTCGGCAGGGACGAAGTGGGGGGAGTGGACGGTGACACGCGCCGCAGGTTACCAGCACTCGCGCCGCGCGCCCTCGGTTACACTCGCTCGCGATGCGCCGCCGCCCGTCGTGCACCTGGCTTCTCGCGTTGTCGCTCTCCCTCGCCGCGTGCAGCGCGCGCTGCGGCCAGAGCGACACTCCCGTCCCCGTCGCGGCGCCTCCGCCTTTTGTGCTCGGTCCGATCGCCGCGCCCCGCGTCGTGGCGAGCCGCGCGTCCTTCGACCTCGTCGCGACGGGCACCGGCGCCGTGCTGTTCTTCGCCGGGCCGGTGTCCGAAGACGGCGCGCTTCGGGCGGTGCCGCTCGATCCTCGAGGCGGCGCTCGCGGGCCCGAGCTGACCGTCGTCGCGCGCGCCCCGAACGAGCTGCCGCTGCTCGTCGCGGAGGTCGCTGCGGCGTCCGCGGGCGGCAGGCTCGGCGTCGCCTGGGTCGCGCACGAGACGCCAGAGAAGACGGTGGTGTTGGCCACCTTCGGAGGCGCGGAGGCCGAGGCGTTCGCGCCGCCGACCGCGCTCGGTGAGAGCGTCGTGCTGCCGCGCGGGGCGAGGGGGCGCCTCGCGATGT
>CAIUAC010000057.1 GCA_903896985.1 uncultured Sandaracinus sp. | reverse complement strand
TCGACGGTCACCGTCTCGGGCCACTTCTCGAGCACCGCCGTCGGAGCGAACGCGCCGACGCCGAAGGTCCAGTCGCGTAGGCCGAAGTTGTCCGAGTAGAAGAGCCCCGGGATCGGCACTGGGATGCCCGACGCCCGGACGGTCGGCTGCCACTCGCCGCCGCCGTCGATGCGCGTGAACTCGTGATCGGGCAGCACGAGCGTCGCGTCGAGCTGTAGCTGCTGCCCCGACCACGCGAGCCCGGCGGGGTTGTACCAGAGGGAATCCGGTGCATCGGCGCCTGCGATGAGCGCGCCGGCGCGCCCCGTCCCGCGCACCCCGCGGTCCCCGAGGAAGAATCCGCCCGCCCGCGCGACGCCGGGCGCGAGGGCGCTCCCGCCGAGGGCGAGCAGCACAGCGAGCGCGACGGGGAGGGCGCAGGGAGAGCCTGCGCGAGGACGCTCGCTCAACGGTCGAGCTCCCGCTGCTGCACCACGCGGTAGAGGCGCTCCATCCCGTGGTCCGGGTCGGTGAAGAAGTCCCCCGAGGTGCCGAGAATGCGGCGGTAGTCGCCCGCGTCGAGCGAGCCGCCGACTCCCGGCGAGGCGCGGTTCACCTCGGTGAGCACGTCGATCAGCGTCTCGAGCGGCGTGATCTGCTCGCCGGTCTCGGGGAGCGCGACGAGGTTCCCGAGCACGCTGTGGGTCGCGTGCCTGTCGTCGAGGCCGTTCACCTGCCGGAGCAGATCGAGCGTCTCGTCGGCCGCGCTCCCGTCGGTGCTGAGCGGAGTCCCGTCGCCGACCGCCGCGCGCGCGTTCGGCGCGAGCCCGGCGGACAATGCGTGCAGCAGCGGCGTGAGGTTGCGGTCGTCGTCGAGCACCTGGAGGAAGTCGCTGACCGCCGTGATCGTCGTCGCGAACGCGTCGTTCGACGAGCTCGCGTCGACGAGATAGCCGATCAGCTTCGCGAGCGCGTCGCGCGCCTCCGGGTCGTTCTGAATCGCGTCGAGGAACGCGAGCGAGGCGCTCACCGTCGCTGAGCCGAGCGAGGTCGCGGCGCGCTCGGTGAGGCCATCCGACCACGCCGAGAGGTCGCCCGCGGCGCGGTGCTCCGTGAGGCGCGCGCGCACGAACGGCACGAGCAGGCGCAGCATCGCCTCCGTGCGCCGGTTGGCGAGGCGCGTCGGCGTCGTGGCCGTGACGGAGAGCAGTTGACCGGTGAGCGCGCCGCGCGCCGAGCGCCAGCGGGTGAGGCGCGCTGGCTCTGCCTCGAGCGCGCGGTCCATGCTCGCGAGCCCGTCGACCAGCAGATACATCGGCGAGACGTAGCGCCGCGCGCGCCCGCCGGAGCCGTCGAAGCAAACGCCCGACGACGTGCACGGATAGTCGCGCCCGCTCCGATAGCGCAGCCCGCCGCCTCCCGCGCACGAGCCACCGCACGAGCGAGTCGGATCGACGAGCACGTTGGTGGCCGCGACCAGCGCGTCGACTCCGTCGACGCCGGGGCGCACCGTGATCCCGTCGAGCACGCGGACGAGCGCGCCGAGGCGCGCCGTCAGCTGCCCATGGTCGAGCAGGTCCGCGACGACGGGCTCGTAGCTGCGCGCGTCGTCCTGCTGCGAGTACATATCCTGCGTCGGCGCCGTCCGCTGCGAGGCCGCGTTCGTGCGCGTCGGATAGTGCAGATAGAAGTCGCGGATGACCTCGCCGAAGAAGAAGCGCCCGCCCTCCGCGTCGTAGTCGTCGAAGCCGCGCACGACGGGCGCCAGCGCGCTGATGAAGCTCGCCTCGTGGCCGTTGATCAGGAAGGTCTTCTCCCACGCGGCGACCACGCCGACGTGTCGCGTGCTCATCGGCACGACCTCGTCGCTCGCGTACACGCCGTCGTGGTTGCGGTCGCGCTTGAACGAGGTCGAGTCGAGCAGCCCTTGCACGAACGGGTTCGCCGGCGCGAACACGAGCCGACCGAGCGCCTGTGGCGTCGGCGTCTGCGTCAGCCCGTCGATGCCCGACTGGCTCTGGAGCAGGTCGTCGATGGTCAAGATGCCGATCGACTGCGCGAGCCGCAGCAGCCCATCGAGCGTCGTGTCCTTCAGCACGACGTGCGCGCGCCCGAGCACGGACTTCACGTACGTCTCAGCGACGTTGTCGATCTCGATGAGCTCGCACTCGTCGTAGCCGCGCGTCAGCGGCCAGCGCAGGAGCACGGTCCCGGACGAGTTGTAGAGGCGCAGCACGGCGCCCGCCTTGTTGCAGACGCGCACGCCGTCGAGGTCCTGAATGACCGCGAGGGAGCGCTGAAAGAGGCTCTCGTTGTCGGGGCTGTCGGCGTGCGTCCAGTCGGTGCGGTCCGTGAGCAGTCCGGCTGGGAGCGGCGGGCCGTTGAGGTTCGCCGGGTCGTACTCGACGCGGTCCGAGTAGCGCATGAACTCGGCGGTGACTGGGCCGAGGTCGGCGCTCGCCGGGTCGGTCAGCCCGCGCACGATGCCCTCGAGCAGCCCCGGCGTCTGCGCCATCGCCTCCGTCGTGCCGAGCACGTCGTCCCAGAGGTC
>CAIUAC010000056.1 GCA_903896985.1 uncultured Sandaracinus sp. | reverse complement strand
TGGGCCAGCTCGTATCTGCGCGTGCCGATGACGAGCAGGGAGCTGCGGCGGGGGCGGTGACGAGCAGGGAGCTGCGGCGGGGGCGGTGAGCGCGCGTCCCCAGGTGACCGCGCCGGTCGGGGGCCGTGCTCAGGCGAGACGGTCAGCGTTCCGGGCCCTTCGAGGCCGCTCGCCGGCGTCCCCCAAGCGCCGCGCGTGTTGTCGAGTCGATGCGGTGAATCGCAGTTCCGCGAATCGGCGAGATCGCGGCCACTCAGGGGGTCGTCAGCACAAGCTCGTAGCGCGCGGCGGGGTCGACATCGCCGTACGCCCACGCGACGAGCACGTAGTTCCCCGGATCGAGCGTGGTGTCGATGACGTCGCCGGGGCCGGTGGTGGCGGCCATCGTGATGCCGCGCCGATCGGCGTCTTGAAGGTACAGGTCGATGTCGCTCGTCGTGTCGGTGATGGTCAGCGTCAGCACGACGTGCGTGCGTGCGCTCAGCGTGATGCCGAAGTGATCCATGGCCGCCGAGCGCGGGCGCACGTCGAGGTGACTTCCCACCGTCGCGTCGACGGTCTCCAGCACCGGCGTGCCGGGCACGAGCATGACGAGCGGATACGTGGGATCGGCCGGTCGATGAAGCTCGAAGCGAGCACCGAAGGCAGCGTCGAGCTCCGCGTCAGTCGCGAAGCCGCGCGCGACGAACGCGTCGAGGTAGGTGTGGACTGACTTGTACTCTCCGTCGTGGATATCCTCGGTGAGGACGCTCCAGAACATCGACAGCGGGATGGAGAACGGATCGTCGTCCGGCATGGGCGCGTCGACCAAGTCCCAGAGCGCCGCCGCGACCGCGAACTCGCCATCCAGCCCGAGCTCGATCGCGTCCGGACTCTCGAGGTCGGCCGCGAAGCCGTCCGACGGGCCGCGCGTATCGACGTACAGCGGAGTGCCCGACATCGACAGCCCCAGGAACGTCGCCACTCCCTCCGTCAGCGCGAGCGAAGGATCGATCCCGATGTCGGCCCCGTGCCCGCGCCATGGGGGTGGGCTGAACGACGAGAAGGCGATATCGAGACAGTGCCCGAGCTCGTGAGAGATGACCGTGTCGTCGAACGCGTCGTCGTCCACGTCGACGCGCCCGAGGAGGCGCACGACGCAAGCGTCGCCGAACGCGGAGGCTTCCGGCAGCGTGGCGTCGGTCCCCTCGCTGCCCCCAAGCTCCCAGCGCACGACGAAGACCGGCAAGACCGCGCCGCCATCGAGCGCGTGCACGAAGTCGTCAGCGAGGAGGACTCGATCGAGGATGTTGAAGGGCCCGGCCAGCCGCCCGGACGCCGGATCGGCGCTCGCGTGTGCGTCGATGACGCCAGCGGCGCTGACCGGCACGCGCAGCACGTAGGGCGCGTCGGCGGTCGTGACGACGTGAGCCTCGAGCGTGGCGCTGCGATGGGTGGCCTCGACCTCGAGCGCGGCGTCTGTCGGCAGCGCTCCGCTCACCTCGAGGCTGTACGAGCCTTCGTCATCGGTCGCGCCCGTCGCGAGCACCGCGCCGGCCCCGTCGACCAAGCGGACGAGCGCGCGGCGAATCGGCGACGAAGGCCCCGTCAGCGGGAGGCCCTCCGGCGCAGGCACGAGGTCTTCGTAGGTCGCGTGGCCGCTGACGACGGACGGCGGTTGGCACGCGGTGCAGGCGTCGAGCGGCGCGGCGTCGCCCCCGGTCCCGGCGTCTCTCGTCTCAGCCGGCGGCGACGAGCAGCCGAGCGCGAGCACCAGGCACGCAGCGACGAACGAATACCGACATGATGATGAGAGCACGCGAACACTCCTCCGGCTCGGCCGTGAGCGCGCCTCCGATGGGCGAGCTCCAGCCTCGCGTATCGTAGACGACGGCGCCCTCGGCACGACGACTTCATCGCGGCGCCCCGACGGTCTCCCCGCAACCCATCGCAGCGCGCCGGCCTGCAGGGCAGCGATTCGTGCTGTCGGTCTCAGACGAGCGACGCTCGTACCGCGTGGCGTCGTCGAGGGTCACGCGACCGACCTCGTACGGCAGTGGGTTGATGTGGGCCCACAGCGGCGGACCGAGCGCCACCTTCACCTCCACGACCGCCTCTTCGCCGCAGCGGTCGAGCGCCATCGAGTCTGCGTCGATGGGCAGATGAGTCGGCTGACTGTCGTGCGGCGCGAGGCGCCAGCGATAGAAGTCGATCGCTCCGGATGGACCAACCCGCGGGCGCGAAAGCAGCACGGTCCGCAGATCGCCGGATAACGCCGCGACCCCGCCGACTGTGCGCTGTCGGACGACGAGCGTTCGATCCACCGGCGCGCTGAGATCATGAAGCTCCACCACGCTCTCGCCCGCCGTCGGTCGGGTGATGAACCCAACACTCGCGCCATCGAAGCGAACGGCGACTGGCGGTCGCCCGCCGAAGAACACCATCCCCGGGACCCAGCTCTCGCCGCCGACTGGCCAGCGCCCGCGCGACCCTCGGAGGAGATCCTGCACGACCAGATCCCACGGCCCCTCCTCGCTCGAGGGGTCGCGCAGCACGAGGTACGCGTACAACAGTCCATCTCCGGAGGTCGCCATCACCTGATCGAACCGGAAGTCGCCGAGGTCGGCCGGCTGCGCCGTGCTGGCACCCTGCGGTGTTCGAGTGACGACCTCGCCGCGAAATCCGTCCGTCGTGTGCTGGGAGCGCAGGTAGCGAAGGCTACCGTCGGGCAGGCCCGCGGCGAGATCGCAAGAGGGCTGCCCGTAGCCGCCGTCGAGGTCCTCGAGGTGGCCATCGGCGAACAGTCGGCCGCCAGCGCGACCGAGCCTACCCAGTGAGCGACGAGACCCGGGCGCGGCATGCGCTGTTGTAGCAGTCCGAAGCGGTCGACGAGGTGTACGGGCTTCTGCCGCCACACCCGCGGTCGAGGGCCCGCCAACGCGGGTCAGCTGCCGAAAGTTCGTGCCGCGACGGGAGGACGGGCAGCTGGACCCCCCGCGCAGGCGTGGCGCGCATCTTCGAATCGCAGCTCGACCCCCCGCGCTGCCGTGGCGCGCACCTTCGAATCGCAGCTCGACTGCGCACGAACGCCAGGCGTGATGGCCGCTCAGCCAGCCGAGCTGCGCCCGGACGGTCGCGGGCGCAGGCGAGGTCGCAGGCCAGCTGCGAAACGAACGTGGAGGGGACTTGCGCTTCGGGGGTCGAGCTGCGCTTGGAAGGTCGCGGTGACCGCGCGAGCGAGGGTCGAGCTGCCATCGGGCGGTCGCGGCGACTGCGCGAGCGAGGGTCGAGCTGCGATTGGATGGTTGCGGCGATTGCCGACCGAGGTTGAGTTTGTTTTTCGTCCCCCCGTCAGTGCCCTTGCGCGTGGATGCCGACGGCCGCGAGCGCCGCGAAGAAGCCGCCGAACACGAGCACTCCGACGATGCAGCCGATGACCGACGCGACGACGTTCGCGTAGCCGAGCGCCAGCCCGGCGATGGCGAGTCCGTCGCCGCCCTCCGTGCCCGCGCGCAGGCGCAGCTCCGAGCGCGCGCGGTGGCCGCAGTAGACCGCGACGACCGCGGCGGCGAGCGGGAAGCCGAGCCACGACGCCGCGCCCGCGACGACCGAGATGATGGCCATCGTGTTCGTGCCTCGAGGCGGCTGGGCGGGCGACGGGTACATCAGCGGAGTGTGCACCGAGTCGGCGCGCGCGGGGGACGCCGGTCGCGGCTTCGCGGTCGTCGCCCTCGAGCTCCGCCGCCGAGCTCTCGAGCCAGGCGCAGGACCTCGCCGCCCTCGTCGAGTTCTGAGGGGCTACCGCCTCGAGAAACCCTGGCGCCATGGCGCGCAGGAGCGAAGCGACGAGCCCCTGACCGAGGCTCCCGCGGAGGCGCGCTCCAGCGGCGGCCCAGCGCGCCTCACACCCCGGGCGAGGTGGCCCATCCGCGACCTCGTCGAACGTCGCCTCGTGCCACGCGACGCCGACGAACATCGCCGGATCGATGTCGAAGCACGAGAAGACCACGCGCCCCGAGGGCAGCGTGCGCGGGACCGTGCTCGAGCGCACCGCGCCGTCGCGGCTCGTGCTCGCCTAGTAATTTGGGAGCGGTGTCGGGATTGGGCTCGTCATCACCGCCATGGCGGGCTCCACGACGGTTGTGCGCGTCGTCTTACCGGGACAACCAAGAGACGAGACCGCGCGCGTCTTCGAAGGGCGTCGTGTCGCGCACGTTGACGAAGTAGATCGGTCCGGTCCCATCTTGGACGGCGATGCTCGCGCCTGGGATGACCGCGAAGCCGTCTGGAGCACGACGTAGGTAGTCAGCGCGCAGGGCGCGCAGGGCGTCGGCGTCGGCGCCCGTCAGGAGAGCGCCTTCGCCATAGTCGACCGTCGCCCAGCCGTCGGGAGGCACGGCCAGGGTGTCGAGGGACACCGACGCTGACCAGTGGCCCGGAGGCCAGGATTCGGTCCAGCTCGCGTTGCGAAGATACTCGAGGACGCTGACGCGCACATCGCCCGTCACGGCGACTCCCGCTGCCCACAGCCGCGCATTCCAGAGGCTCTGCGCCTCTCGCATCGCGACGACCTCCGCCGGCGTGCTGGTGAGGAGACAGTTGGAGACGCAGGTGACCGACGTCTCGCGATCGACGAAGATGAGGTCTTCCACGCCCTCGACAGACGGGTCGCTGGGGTACGAACCCTGGAGCGCAGGCCAGTCGTCGTATCGCAAGTCGGCGATGAGCTCGGCGAGCGTGGCTGTGTCGAGGACGCCCGAGCGAACCTCCTCGAACATATTCTCCGCGGGCTTCACCCAGAAGCGGCAGTGCCCGTCGACCAAAACATAACTGCCATTCTCGAAGAGCACGCGGTGCCCCTCGAAGAGTCGCTCACTGGACGGCTCTACGGCAGCCACCATCACGCGGAGGTCGTCGGAGCCGTCGCAGATCACCCGCGGCGCCGGGGATACGCGGGCGTCGCTCGACGCATCGGGAGCTCCGGGCTGCCCGCTGCAGGCCGCGAGCAGGTGCAGCGCAGCGACGAGGAGAGGGAGTCGAAGGGACGTCTGCATCTGTGGGCTGTGGTGGGCGAGACCTCAGCGCTTGACGCTCAGGCCCGGTCGCGCGGCCTGTAGGGCCTGGAGCCCGCGCGCGTCGGCCGGCGCGCCCGAGATGTCGAGCTCGGTGAGCGTGGCGATCCGCGCGAGCGGTTCGAGGTCCGGGAGGCCCGCCGGCGCGATGCGGAGCGACACGAGCGGCAGCCCCGTGAGGGGCTCGAGCGAAGGGACCACGGCGCCCCACAGCGTCAGGTGCGTGAGCGTCCCGATCGACGCGAGCGCCGAGAGATCGGCGACCTTCGTGTGGTCGAGGCTCAGCGACCTCAAGGGTAGTTTCGCGAGCGGGGCTAGCTCGGTCACCTCGTTGCCGTCGAGCGAGAGAGTCTCGAGGTGCTGCCAGCCGCTCAGCGGAGAGATGTCGGTCAGCGCCGACGCCGCTCCCCAGAAGCCCAGGCCGCTCACGTTGTGCTTGAGGGAGTCGAAGAGCGCGAGCTTCACGTTCTTCACGTTCAGCTGCAGGAAGAAGCGCTGGGGAATGCGCGCGAGCTCGTCGAGGTTGGCCGCGCTGGTGAGCGACTCGGCGTGGATCGTGAGCTTCCGGAGCGCTTTGAGGTGCGAGAGGCCCGCGAAGACGGACTTCTTGCACTTCGGCAGCAGCACAGTGTCGAGCTCCGCGAGCGCCGTGAACACGGCCTCCTCGCTCCCCTCGACGGCGAGCGCCGCCTCGAGCTGGCTCGGCTTGGCGCCGAACCCGAACGCCTGGTTGCGCGCCACCTCGACGCGGACGAGCGCCTGGGTGAGCTGCGCTGGATCGACGCCGAGCGCCTTCAGCTCGTCGACGAGCTTGCGCAGCTTGCCGCCGTCCTCGATGGAGAAGTAGTTGCGCTTCTCACCCTTGAAGAAGGCGGCCAGCGCGGCCTGTGGGTGCGCGGAGAGGCGCGTCTTGCAGTTTTTTCGCACTGCGGCGTGCTCGGAGAACATCCCCGCGGCGATCACGGCGGCGAGCTGCCCGCCGGAGAGCGGCGCCGCGAAGGCGAGCGCGAGCCCTTGGAGCTGCGGGGCCTCGTCGTTGCTGGCGAGGAGCGAATCGAGCGCATCGGATGCCTGGGGCATGGCGTGGGCCTCTCGTGGGGGTCGCCGCGCGGAGAGCCGGGGTCGACCCGGGCGAGAGTTCACGTCCGGTGCGCGGCCGTCAAGGAGGTGCGCTAGGGGGGGCCCCGGCCCGACCAAGGTTGAGGTCGACGGCCCGACCAAGGTTGAGGTCGACGGCCCGACCAAGGTTGAGGTCGACGGCCCGACCAAGGTTGAGGTCGACGGCCCGACCAAGGTTGAGGTCGACGGCCCGACCAAGGTTGAGG
>CAIUAC010000055.1 GCA_903896985.1 uncultured Sandaracinus sp. | reverse complement strand
CGTGCGGCTCGACGCCGAGCAAGGCGAGGTGCCAGTGCGGCTCGCGCGGGCGCTGTAGCTCCATCAGCTCGGCGCCCTCGCTGACGACGCCCAGGCGCGCAAAGCCCACGAAAGACAGCGTCTGCGGCAACATCGCGACCTGCGCGCCGACCGACGGCGGCCACGCGCCCGGCGGCACCCACGCCGAGACGCCCGCGAGGTCGCTCGTCGTGAACGCACCCCCGCGCGCGAGGCTCACGCGGCGCAGCATCAGGTCGAAGTACGCGTAGGCGCGCTGCTCTCGACCCGCGCCGCCGCGCACGACCCAGCCGACGAACGGGTCGTCGAGGAACGCGCGCGCGAACACCCCGAGGAGCGCCTCGACGTCCTGCGCCTCGACGGGGCGCACCTGCGGCAAAGGGGCGTCTTCCTGCGTCACGCGCACGTTGGGCGGCAGGCTCATCCGGGTCCTGGGCAGCGCCACTCGGCGCCGACGCGCACGACCCGCGGCGCGCCATCGGCTGCGCTCGTCTCGAGGTGCAGCGCGACCTCGAGCACACCGCCCTCGGGCAGCGACAACGCCCAAGGTGTGCCGGGCACGCCCGGCGCCGTGCCGACGTCCACGAACGGAGCCGCCGCGAGCGAAGCCTCGTCCGCCGCGTGGCGCGCAGCGAGGCTCACGCGCGACGCCGAGCCGTTACGCACGTCGAGGTGCAGCGCGGTCCAGCGCGTGCCGCCGTCAGGGCAGCCCGCGAACACATGCCTCGCGCTGCCCTGCGGGACGAAGCCGCCGCGCAGCGAGGCGCCCGAGAGATCGCCCTGCGTGTGCGGCGCAAAGCCGATGGCGAGCTGCGCCTCTGGGACCTCGTCGCCGCTCGTCGGCGCCTCGGCCGACAAGCGCGTCGCGACGCCGTCGCCCGAGGGCGCGCCGCTCGTCGAGATGGCCCAGACGTGCCCGAGCGTGTCGAGCGCGACGCCGATCGCCTCGCTCGGCGCGAACTCGCCCGACGCGAGCGACACGCGCGAGCTGAGGCGCAGCCGCGCCCCGTCGCGCGTGAAGCGCGAGAGCGTCCCGCCCGTGTGCGTCACCCACGCGTTGCCCGCGGCATCGACGGCGACGCCGCGCGGGCTCGGATCGCTCGGGACCGTGCGCCAGGCGTCGGCGGTCGGATCGTAGAGGACCAGCTGATCGCAGGAGAATCCCGTGATCACCAGCCTGCCCCACGCGTCTCCGTCCATTCCATAGAACAGATAGCAGGGCAGCGGCGCCTCGAGGAGCGTCACCGGCGGCGAGCTCCCCGGCGCGTCGCTGCTCAGCCGATCGATGCGCGCGAGCCGACCATCGCGCTCCGCCATCCACACCGCGCCCCAGGCGTCGACGTGCGCGGCGTACGGCTTGAGGCCCAACAGATCGACCTCGGTGCGCACCGCGCCCGTGAGTCCGTCGAGCTCCACGGCGCGCGACGCCTCGTTGAGCCCAACCCAGGCGTCCCCTCCCGAGGCGCCGTCGAGCCCCCGATCTCCGTCGATCGCGAGCGCGCGCGGCACCTCGCCCGGCGCGCCGACGGGCACCGTGAAGAGCACGCACTCGTCCGCGCCGAGGTCGAGCAGCTCCGCCGGCCCGTGCGAGGTCGTGATCTCGCCGTCCCCGTCTCGATCGACGCAGCGCGCGAGCTCACCGGCGATCTTCGTCACCGTGCCCTGCACGACGAACGAGCGATTCGCGACCCAGACGTCGCCCGCGTAGTCGACCGCGACGCGGCTCGGCGAGTCCCCGCCCGTGCGATAGCGCGCCACCTCGCGCGCGCTCGCCGAGTCGAGCTTCGAGAGCGTGCCGTCGCCCGTGTTCGCGGCCCACAGCGTCGCGGTCGAGCGCGTCTCCCGGGCCAGCGTGAGCAGCCCCTCCGGCGTGACGTCGAGCCCGTCGCCCGCCGTGAAAGGCGCGTCCCTCTCGCCCCAGACGCCGCCCGCGCACGACGGATCGCAGCCGCCGCACGGGCTCCGCACGCCCTCGTCGGCGCTCCCATCACAGTCCTGATCGACGCCGTCGCAGACCTCGCCGCTCGGCAGCACCTCGCCGACGCAGAGCCCCCACGTCCGGTTCACGCAGCTCGTGTGCCCGCTCTTGCAGGGCCCGACGCCGAGGGTCCCCGCGGCGCCCGCATAACACTCGACGAGCGTGTTCGCGAGGCACGGGCAGCCCGTCGCGAGCGGCGTCAGCGCGCAGTCGGGCGGCGGGAAGCGGTCGCAATTCGTGATGCGCGCGGCGTTGCGATCGTCGCAGTCGGAGCCGAGCGCGCAGCCGACGCCGAAGCCGTCGAGATCGAGGTCGACGCAGCGGACGTCCTCGGTGCCGCAAGCCGACGCGCCGAGCGCGAACGCCGCCGCGAGCATGGCCAGTGCGAGAGTCCTCGCGCGAGTGCGTCGCACGGGCACGAACGTAGCACGCACGCCGCTCGCCACGGGGCGCGCCTCACGCGGCAAAAGGCGCGCACGTGCGCGTCGGGGCACGGTGCGCTACCCACCGTCGGTGAACGTCCTCGTCACGGGCGCGACGGGCTTCGTCGGCGCCGCCATCGCCAAGCGCTTGCTCGCCGAGGGCGACTCCGTGCACGTCCTCGCGCGCGACCCAAAGCGCGCAGCGAGCCTCGCCGCAGCAGGCGCGCGCGTGTTCGCGGGCACCATCGCCGACCCCAACGACGTCGCCGCCGCAGCGCGCGGCTGCAAGCTCGTCGTGCACGCGGCGGCGATCGCGTCCCACCGCGCTGGGCCCGCCGCGCTCCGCTGGACGAACGTCGCCGGCACCGAGAACGTCCTCACCGCCGCGCGGCACGTCGGCGTCGCGCGCGTCGTGTACGTCTCGTGCGCGGACGTCACGCTCGCCGACGAGGACCGCTTCGGCTGGAACGAAGACCGCTTGCCGCAGGGCGCGCTCCTCGACGAGCACGCGCGCACGAAGCGCCTCGCCGAGGACCTCGCGCTCGCCGCGCCCGGCCTCGAGGTCTGCGCGCTGCGTCCGCCGATGCTCTGGGGCGTCGGCGACACGACGATGCTGCCCGCGCTCTGCGCGGAGGCGCTCGCGCACGACGGCGCGGCGCTCTACGGCGACGGCCGCAACGTGCTCGCGACCGTGCATATCGACAACCTCGTCGACGCCGTGCTCGCCGCGCTCGAGGCCGGCGACGTCGGAGGGCGCGCGTACTACGTCAGCGACAGCGAATTCCTCGACGCCGGCGAGGTGTTCGGGATGCTCTCGAAGGCCTGCGGCCTGCCGCCGCCGCGCCCGAGCGGCGTGCCGCTCTCCGTGAACCTCGCCCTCGCCTGGGCGCGCGAGCGGGTCCGCGCCGACGGCCCCTGGCGCACCGACGTCGTGCGCAGGGCACGCCCCACGCAATTCGACGTCTCCCGCGCCTCGCACGATCTCGCCTGGAAGGCGCGCGTCAGCGTCGAGGACGGCATGAACTCCCTCGCGACCTGGGTCACCGCGACGGGCGGCCCCAAGGCGATCGCGGCGATGCAGCGCAAGCCCGCCGACGACGCCGAGGTCGCCGCGCAGATCGCCGCCGCGACGCCCGCCCGCTAGCCGCGCAGCGCCGCTGGCTCAGCTCTTCTCGAGCAAGCCGCGCAGCGTCTCGGGCTGCACTTCGTAGCTCTTGCCGCAGTAATCGCAGGCGATGTGCAGCATCTCGCCCGCTGCGACGAGCTCCGCGAGCTCCGTCGCGGGCAGCGTGCCGAGGCTGCCGACGACGCGCACCGCGCTGCACTGACACTCGAAGCGCAGCGGGCGCTCCTCGAGCGTCGTGTACGGCATGCCGTAGAGCAGCTCCGCGAGCAGCCCCTCCGGCGTCATCGACGCGCGCAGGAGCGGCTCCATCGAGGTGAAGTCCCGCAGCCGCTCGGTCATCACCATCAGCAGCTCGTCCTTGAGCTCTGGGAGCAGCTGCACGATGAAGCCGCCCGCCGCCTTCACCTCGCCGCCCTCGACGAGCGCGCCCACCGAGATCACCGAGAAGATCTGCTCGCTGTCGTGCATGTACTGCATCAGCGCGCCGCTGATGCCGCCCGCCTCGGGCACCTCGACGATGCCCGAGTGCAGCGCGCCGTTGGGCAGCGTGCGCATCATCTGCAAGAGCGCGCCCTCGCCGAAGACGACGTCCTCGCGCCCCTCCGGCAGCGAGACGAGCCCGCGCGTCGCGCCGTCGGGGTACGAGTCCGCGACGAAGCGCCCCGACCCGCTCGCGCCCTTGAGGAGCGCCTGCACGCGCAGCCCGGGCGACATCGTCTCGCGCACGAGCACGGCGCCCGTCAGCAGGTCGGCGAAGCGCGCCGCCACGAGCCCCTCAGTTTGCTGTGCGGCGATCGCCGCGCGCACGGTCTCGGTGGTGCACGCCGTGATGACGCGGAACGCGCCGTCGTCGGTCATCGCGCGAAGGAGTGAGTCAGCCGCCATGATGCCTCTAGCGAGTCCCAACGGAACCTAGTCCCAGCGACGCTCGAGCCAAGCGAAGCGCACGTCTCAACCCTGCCCAGCCTCGTGACGCTGCCCCAACCGATGAGGCTGCGGCGCCCCAATTAGGAAGGCCCCGCCACACGCTGATCACCGCGACCGTTGCTTCCTTCCGGACCTGGCGGGTTTGGCGGGCCAGCGTTGGCGAGGCCATAGGGACTACGCGAACACTACACTACGGAACTGGCGGAGAGAGCGGGATTCGAACCCGCGGAACCCTTTCGAGTTCACACGATTTCCAGTCGTGCACCTTCGGCCACTCGGTCACCTCTCCGGGAGGCCTCGACACTAAGAGAAAGCCCGTCACTACGAAAAAGACTGCTCGAACTCAGAAGACGTACAGGGAGGAGAGCAAGGGATTCGAACCCTTGGTACCCTTGCGGGCACTCTTGATTTCGAATCAAGCGCCTTCGACCACTCGGCCAGCTCTCCACATGAGGGCGCGAAGGTAGCAGAGCGTCCTCGGGTGTCAACGCCGATCCGGCCCCCGCCTGGCAGCCCGCAGCCGCGCGAAGAATGCCGAGAGCTGCTCCCCGCACTCGGCCGCGAGCACGCCGGGGACCGCCTCGAAGGTGTGGTTCAGCTTGCCGTCGGTCCCGATCGTGTAGAGCGAGCGCACGGCGCCCGCCTTCGGATCATCGGCGCCCCACACGACCCGGTCGACGCGCGCGCTGACGAGCGCGCCGGCGCACATCGCGCACGGCTCGAGCGTCACGTAGCAGGTCACGCCCTCCAGCCGCCAAGTGCCGAGCCTCGCCGCCGCGGCGCGCACCGCGATGTGCTCCGCGTGCGCCGTCGGATCCTGCGCGCGCTCGCGGAGGTTGTAGCCGCGCCCGACGACGACGCCGTCTTTGACGCAGACCGCGCCGACGGGCACCTCACCGAGCGCCTCGGCGCGCGCAGCCTCGACGAGCGCCGCGCGCATCCAGCCCTCGTCAGGCGAAGACGCTGCATCCGGCGAAGAACCGTCGCCCGACGAATCCTGCACGAGGCCCTCGTCAGACGAATCCTGCATGAGGCCCTCGTCAGACGAATCCGGCATGAACCCCACGACCGCGAAACAACGGAGAACTCGAGGCGGGCCCAGGAAGATT
>CAIUAC010000054.1 GCA_903896985.1 uncultured Sandaracinus sp. | reverse complement strand
GTCCGACCGCGGCGCGCCGAACACGCCCGCCGCGTCCCCATCGTCGCCGCCCCACACCACGAGATACGTGCCCGTCCAGACGGCCGTCTGCCGCGCGCGGGACGCCGGCGCGCTCGCCGCGGAGACGTTCGCCCAGGTCAGCGCGGTCGTGTCGTAGCGCTTGCCGTCCCCCTGCACGGTGCCGCCGCCGGTCTCGCCGCCCCACTCGACCATGCGTGTGCCGGCGAGCGTGCCCGTGTGCCAGCGGCGGTCAGTCGGCGCGTTCGTGGCGCTGAGCGCCGTCCAGGTGTTCGTCGCGGGGTTGTACGCAGCGCCGTCGCCCGCATCGCCGCCACTGCCCGAGATCCAGCCGCCCCACACGATCATGCGGGTGCCGGTCCACACCGCGGTGTGCGCCGAGCGCGCGCTCGGGGCGCCCATCGTCGTCATCGCCGTCCAGGCGTTCATGGCCGGGTTGTAGCGAGCGCCCGTGTTGAGGAAGCCGGCCGTGCCCACGCCGCCCCAGACGATCATCTCGGCGCCAGTCCACACCGCCGTGTGCCCGCGCCGCGCGACCGGAGCTCCCATGCTCGCCGTCGCAGCCCAGCTGTTCGTGGTCGGGGTGTAGCGGCTCCCGTCGCCGAGGGGCGTCCCGCCGCTCTCGCCGCCCCAGACGATCATCGTCGTCCCGGTCCAGACGGCGGTGTGATTCGCGCGCGCGCTCGGTGCGCCCGTCGCGCTGACCGGCGTCCAGCCCTTGCAGCTGCCGGCGACGCACGCCCGGCCAGCCGAACACGCGTTGCCGCACACGCCGCAGTCGGTCGGCGAGCTCGCGAGCAAGCTCTCACAGCCGGTCGCCGGGAGCGTGTCGCAGTCCGCGAAGCCCGCCGCGCAGGTAAAGCCGCAGGTGCTCGCGGCGCACGTCGTCGTCGCGTTCGCGCGCACCGCGCACACGTTGGAGCAGCCGCCACAGTTCAGTATGTCGGTCAGCGTGCTGCGCTCGCAGCCGTTCGCGTCGGACGCATCGCAGTCGCTGAAGCCCACGCTGCACGTGTAGCCGCAGCTGCTCGCCGCGCAGGACGGCGCGGCGTTCACCGGCGTCGCGCACACCACGCCGCACGTGCCGCAGTTCAGCAGATCCGTCTGCGTGTTGCGCTCGCAGCCGTTGCTCGCCATGCCGTCGCAGTCCTCGTAGGGCGCGATGCACGCGTAGCCGCAGCCGCTCGCGCCGCACGTCGGCGTCGCGTGCGCCGGGGTCGCGCACAGGGTGCCGCAGCCGCCGCAGTTGAGCGGGTCACTGCCGGGATCGCTCTCGCAGCCGTTGCTCGCGACCCCATCGCAATCGCTGAAGGGCGCGGTGCAGCTGTAGCCGCAGCCCGAGGCGGTGCAGGTCGAGGTCGCGCGCGAGCGGGCCGGGCAGACGTTCGGGCAGGTGCCGCAGTGCAGCGGGTCGGCGCTCGTGTCGGCCTCGCAGCCGTTGCCGGCGAGGCCGTCGCAGTCGGCAAACGGCGCGATGCAGTCGAAGCCGCAAGCGCGCGCCGCGCAGTGCGAGGTCGCGTGCGCGGGCGGCGTGCAGGCCGTCCCACAGCCGCCGCAGTTGGCGGTGCTCGTGCGGACGTCGACCTCGCAGCCGTTGGCCGCGACGAGGTCACAGTCGCGGAAATCCGTCATGCAGCCGTAGGAGCAAGCGCTCGCGAGGCAGCTCGCCGTCGCCCCGGGGACGCTCGCGCACGCGGCGCACGAGCCGCAGTGCAGCGGGTCGGCCACCGGGTTGACCTCGCAGCCGTTCGCCAGGTTTCCGTCGCACTCGAGGAGCCCGCCCGCGCACGTCAGCGTGCAGACGCCGGACGTGCACGTCGCGACCGTGCCGGCCGTCCCCGTGCAGGGCACGCCGCAGCCGCCGCAGTTCAACTCGTCCGCCGCGATGTCGGTCTCGCAGCCGTTCATCGCGTTTCCGTCGCAGTCCTCGCGCCCGGAGTCGCAGCTGAAGCCGCAGGTCCCGCCCGGGCCACAAGCGGCGGTCGCGAAGGGAGCGGCAGAGCAGACATTCGCACAAGAACCGCAGGTCGCGGGCCCGCTGAGATCCGCCTCACAGCCGTTGCTCGGGTCCCCGTCGCAGTCGTCCGTGCCGGGCGCGCAGGCGTAGACACAGACGCTGTCGACGCACGACGCGACCGCGCTCGCGCGCCCCGGACACGCCGAGCATGAGCCGCAGTGGAGCGCATCGCCGGTCGTGTTCGTCTCGCAGCCGTTCGCCGCGTCGAGGTCGCAGTCCGAGAGGCCGCCGCCGCAGTCGTAGGTGCACGAGCCCCCCGTGCAGCGCGCGGTCGTACCGAAGCGCGTCGGGCAGGGGCGTCCGCAGCCGCCGCACGTCGCGGGGTCGCCGAGAGTGTCGGCCTCGCAGCCCGTCGCCGGGTCGGTGTCGCAGTCGACGAAGCCCGTCTCGCACGCGGAGCCGCACACGCTGTCGGTGCAGGTCGCGGTGGCGTGCGCGGCGACGGGACACGGGTCGCACGAGCCGCAGTGCGCGGGATCCGTCGCCGGATCGATGCAGTCGGCGCCGCACGCGAGCTCTCGCCCGGTGCACGCGCCGAGGTCCTCGACGGGCCCGCTGTCGAAGGCGTCAGCGACGTGCGCGTCGATGGGGCCCGCGTCGGCGGAGCTCGCGTCACCGGCGCCGAGTCCGCCTCGGTCGACCGAGCATGCGCCAACCCCGACCACGAGGAGCGCGAGCGACAAGCCCGCGCGCACAGTACGAGCCGACTGTAGTGAGACCACGCGGCATCCTACCAAAGCCCGGGCGACGAAGGATAGGAGCCTCGTGTACGCTGCTGTCCTCGAGGGCCATCGGCCGAAGGAGACGGGATGGAGGACGCGACGAAGGCAATGGCCACTTGGCTCGGAGCGCTCGCGCGCACGGGGGTCGTGCACGGCGCCGACGCGAACGCGGGCGAAGACCTCGCGGCCTACGTCGTCGGCGCGGACAAGCTCGCGCAGCTCCACGCCTGGTTCGCCGGAGCCGCACCGAAGGACGTCGCGCGCGAGAAGACCGCCGCCATCGAGGTGTGCATCTGGATGGCCTACGCCGATCGCGAGCTCGACCCGGCGGAGGGCAATTTGCTCCTCGGGATCATCGACGCGAGCGGGCTCGACGAGGACGCGAAGGGCGCGCTCCTCGCGGCGACGCACGAGCCGCCTTCGCTGAAGAACCTCGTCAAGCGCCTCACGCAGCCCGTGCTGCGAGAGCTCCTGCTCGCGCTCGCGTGGGAGCTCGCGCAGGCCGACGGGCGCATCTCACGCGCAGAAAACGACTTCTATCGCGGCCTCGCGCGCAAGCTCGAGGTCACCGAGGAGCGCGCCGAGGCGATCCGCGAGGCGGTGTCGCGCCGCCTCGGCTGAGCGGACGCGCTACGCCGCGATCGCGCGGACGGTCGCGGCGTAGTCGAGGCGCGTCGCGCGCTGCGGCAGCGGAGGCGGCAGCCCCGCGAGGCTCTCCCCGAGCACGCCCTGCAGGAGCGGCGTGAGCTGCTCGAAGCGCAGCCCGAGGCAGCGCCCATGATCGCCCGGACGCCGCCCCGCGACGATGCGCACGACCCGCGCCGTCGTGTCGATGAAGAGCCCGCTCTGCGGGGCGCGGAAGCTCACCAGCAGCTCGTCGCCGATCTGCGCGTCCGCGTCGCTCTCGAGCAGCATCCCGGCGGGGCTGAGGTCGAGCGCGCGGCGCCCAACGAGCCGAAACGCGTCCTCGCTGACGACCTGACACGCGAGCCGGACCGCGCGACGAACGGTCCGACGATGGCTCTTCATCACGAACGACATGGGCGCCTCCCGTGCCGCGCAACGGACGCGCAGCACATGTAGGCAATGGTAGGTGCAGGCGCCGCCCCGACCAAGAAAGCTGCGCGCGGGCGGGGACGCTCAGCGCGTGAGCGGGCGGGGACGCTCAGCGCGAGAAGGGCATCGCGAGCTCGAGCTCGCCGCCTGGCGGATCGGGCAGATCCCACGCGCGCACCTGCGCCACGAGGCAGCCCGCGAGGGCGTCGTCGCCGGTCGTGTTGCGCGTCGCGCGCGCCGCCGGGATCAGGCCATCTGCGGCGATCGTGAACGTGACGACGACCGTGCCGCGGATGCCCTCGTTGTTGCGGGACGCGTGATCGAAGCACGACTGCGCGCGCGTCGCGTAGTAGGTCCTGATGAAGCGGCGGACCTGCGTCGCGTAGAGATCGAGCATCAGGTCGCGCTCATCGACGGGGTCGTCCACCGGCACCGTGTTCGGCGGGTCGGTGCCCGCCGCCGCGCCCGCTGCCGGGTCGGTCGCGGGGTCACCCGCGCCGCCCGCCGCGCCGCCTGGCTCCGTG
>CAIUAC010000053.1 GCA_903896985.1 uncultured Sandaracinus sp. | reverse complement strand
TGCGCTCGCGCAGCCGCTCTTCGAGGCGTCGCCGCTGCGGCTGCGGCCGCTCCGCGCGATCACGGAGGATGACGCGGCGGCGACCTGGCTCGCGGTGACGCGCGGCGCGGAGCGCGAAGAGGTCGTGCGCGATGGGAATCCGGCTCGCACGACGGAGCCGCTCGGGCAGACCTGGCGCGTGACGGCGCCGCTCGCGCTGCCGGCGGAGCGCGCGAAGATCGTCGGCTTGCTGCGCGTGTTCGCGACGCTGCGGGCGGACCGCTGGGTGTCGGAGCGCGACGACGCGGCGTATGGGCTCGCCGCGCCGCGGTTCGTGGTGGAGGCGCGCTTCCGCGACGAGCGACTCGGCGATGGGCAGACGCCCGTGCGCACGCTGCGCGTCGGCGCCGAGACCGTCGGCGGCGCCTATGCCCGCCTCGATCAGGGGACCATCTTCGTCGCGCCGGACGCGTTCCTCGCCGAGCTGCGCGCGCCTCTGGCGGCGCAGGATCTGCTGCTGACGCCGGTGGACGCGGTCGTCGGGCTGACGATCGACCGCGGCACCGTGCATCGCGCGCTGCGACGCGAGGGCACGGCTTGGCGCGAGGGGACGCGCACGCTCGAGACCGCTGACGTCAACGCCAACGTGCGCCCGCTCCTCGACGCGCTCGCGAGCTTGCGCTCCGAGCCGATGAGCTACGCCGCGCCGGTGATCGCCGCGCCGCGCGCGCGGATCACGGTCGAGCGGAGCGCGGGGGAGCCGCGCAGCCTGACGCTGCTCGTCGGCCCAGAGTCGGTCGGCGAAGGACCGCGCACGGCGACGCTCGCGCGGGAAGACCTCGCCGTCACGTTCCGCGCGGACGCCGCGCTCGTCGCGCCGCTCCTCGGCGAGACGCCCCCGCCGCCGCCCGTCGAGCCTGACACGCTCGGCCCGGCGCCTGCGCCGACGCGAGAGTAGCCGCTCGCCGCGGGACGACGGCGCGCGTCAGCCGTGCTTCTGTCGGGCGGTGAGGGCGCGCAGCTCGAGCGCCGCGCGCGCGATGGAGATGCGCTGCGTGACGAGGTCCTCGAGCACCCGATGTGACTCGCGGGCGCGGCGGATCGAGTCGAGGTGATCGAGGCCGCGGGCGAGCATCTGCCCGACGGCGCGCATCGCCGCGAGGCCCGACGCGCGCTTCGTCAGCAGGCCGGCCTGCCGCTCGACGTAGAGCTGCTCGAGCCGCGTGCGGAGGGCGCGCGCGCGGTCGCGCTCGTACTGCGCCACGAACTTCGGCTCGAGCTCACGGAGCCGCGCGCACGCGAGCCCGACGTCGAGGAGCCCGTGATCGTTGAACGTCTCGAGCTCCGAGAACGCACGCGCGCGCCGGGCGGCGCTGTCTCGGCCGAGCTCGTCGAGCGCCGCCGAGACCTGCCCGAGCGCGACCCAGCGGTAGGCGAAGTCGAGCCCAGTGCCCTTGATGTTCTGGATGCCCATCACCGTCACGCGCGTCCCCGGGGGCACCGCGTGCGTCAACTGCGCGATGATCTGGTCGCCGGTGGCGGCTCGGTCCTTCACGACGAAGAGCGAGTCGAGCATCAGCGCTCGGTAGGCGGCGCGAAGCTCGGCGTGGAACGCCGCGACCTCCGCGCCTGAGCGACCCGACGGCAGCGCGGTCCGGAGGCGGGTGTGGACGACCATGCGCCCGAGCGCGGCGAGGAAGTGCGCGCGCGCCTCAGCGACGGTCGCGGGCTCGGCGATCTCCGGGTGCTGCGGGTCGGTCGGCTCGTCGGTCGGGCTCAGCGCGCCGTCGAGCGCGCGCCGCAGCGCAGCGTCGCTCTCGATCTCCGCGAGCACCGCGGGGAGCAGCGTCGTGCCGCGCGCGTCGACCGCGAGCCAGCGCTCGAGCTCAGCCGTGAGCGCCGCGGGCTCGGACAGGCGATGAGCCGCGCCGCGCGCGTAGCAGGCGAGG
>CAIUAC010000052.1 GCA_903896985.1 uncultured Sandaracinus sp. | reverse complement strand
CGTCAGCTGCACGGGCGCCGGGCGCAGCGCGAGCACGCCGAGCCGACAGTCCTCGGTGTGCCCCGCGAGCTCGATGAGCACGTCGATCTCGTCGCGGACGATCAGCGCGGCGACCTGCACATCGCTCAGCCCGACGACGGGGCGCCAGGAGTGCGCCCAAGCCTCGAAGCGCGCGGTCGTCGCGTCGGGGCGCGCGACGTCCGAGTACGCGTAGACCCGAAACTCGCGCGGGTCGTGCTCGGCGAAGATCCCCTCGAGGAAGTACGCGACCGAGTGGGTCCGGAAGTCGGCCGAGAGATAGCCGATGCGCAGCGGACGCCGCTCGTCGGGGGTGTTGGTGTGGCTCGGCGCGGACGCGCGCGGCTCGTGCGCCTCGCCCCAGCGGCGGTGCTCGTCGAAGACGGTCTCGGGCGCGACGTTGCTCGGGTAGTGCAGCGTCAGGAGGAAGTTCGAGCGGACGCTCGCGTGCTCAGGGGCGAGCGCCACCGCCCGACGATGGAGGGCGACCGCCTCGTCGAGGCGCCCGACGCTCCGCAGCAGCGCGCCGAGGTTGCTCATCGCCTCGACGTTCGCGGGGTCGAGCGCGAGCGCGCGCTCGAAGGCGCGGATCGCCTCGCCGCTGCGCCCGAGGCGGCGGAGCGTCAGCGCGAGGTTGTTGTGGAGCGACGTTCGCTGCGGGTCGATCGCGAGCCCGCGGCGGTAGCTCTCGAGGGCGTCGTCGTAGCGCCCGAGGGCGTGGAGCACGTTGCCGCGGTTGCCGAGCACGCCGGCCGCGCGCGGCTCGAGCAGGAGCGCGGCGTCGAAGCACGCGAGCGCCTCGTCGTAGCGGCCGCGCTGCTGCTGCAATAGCCCGAGCGCGTTCGGGATCTCCCAGCGCGTCGGATCGAGCGCGGCGGCCTCCGCGTAGCGCGCCTGGGCGGCGTCCCACTCCCCGGCGCGCGCGTGCTCGCCGGCGCGCTCGAAGGCGCGTTCCACGGCGTGCGCGTCGGGCGGGCGAAGCACGGAGCGACGGTGCAGGACCGTCCGGGGGAAGTCAAAGTCGGGGCGAGTTCACGCCGCTGGGCCGATGCGTCGAGGGCGCCACGGCGTCGAGGTGCGCTACGGCGCGGCGCTCGCCTCGAACGCGGCGAGGAGCGCCGCCTCGAACGCTCGCGTGACCCGCGCGCCGTCCGTGATGCCCGAGCGCAGCAAGCGCTCCCGCGCGCTCGCCCGCAGGTCCACGCGCCGCGGCGTGTCACGCAGCAGCTCCCGCGCCTTCTGCACGTACTCGTCGTCGCTGAGGGCGATGTGCTCGCTCAGCCCGAGGCGCGACAGCAGGCTCACGCCGACGCGCGAGACGTGCGCGTCGCCCGCGAGCGTCACGACGGGCACGCCCATCCAGAGCGCGTCGCAGGTCGTCGTCGTGCCGTGATAGGGGAACGAGTCGAGCGCGACGTCGACCTGCCCGTACGCGGCGAGGTGCCCGCCGAGCGCGGCCACGTGCCCGAGCAGCACGACGCGGTCGAGCGCGATCCCGTGCGCGACGAGGCGCTGCTCGACGAGCCTGCGCGTCGCCGGGTGCGAGAGGAAGCTCTCCTTGAGGAGCAGCCGAGCCTCGGGCGTCGCGGCGAGCAGACGGCTCCACAGCGCGAGCGTGCGCTCGGAGAGCTTGGCGAGCGCGTTGAAGGAGCCGAACGTCGGCGGGGCGCCCGTCGTCGACGGCGGAGCCACGACGTCGGGGCTCGGCGCGGGGGGTCGGTAGCAGAGAAAGCCGCTCTCGAGCCGCAGGAGACGCTCGGTGTGCAGGGCGTCGTCGGCGGTGCCCGGGTCCGCCCACGCATCGGTCAGCCGGAAGTCGACGCTCGCGAGGCCGGTCGTGTTCGGATAGCCGAGGTACGTCAGCTGAACGGGCGTCGGCCTTCGGGCGAAGACGCCGAGACGGTTGCCCTGCGTGTGGCCGCCGAGGTCGACCAGCACGTCGAGCGCGTCGCGCCGGAGCTGGGCGGCGAGCGCGTCGTCGTCGAGGCCGGCGGCCTCGGTGAACGTCGAGAAATGCGGCCGGAGGCGCGCGGTGACCTCGTCCGAGGCGCGCGACGCGCTGTACGCGTGAAGCTCGAAGCGCTCCCGGTCGAAGTGCTCGAGCAGCGGCTCGAGGAAGAACGCGACGGAGTGCTTCCGTAGGTCCGCGGAGACGAAGCCGACGCGCAGCTTGCGGCCCTCGAGCGGGCGCCGAGCCTGCGGCGGGAGCGGCTGCGCGAGCTGCGCGGCGACCTCGCCGTAGCGCCTGTGCGCGGCGAAGATCGTGTCGCGGCCGCGCTCGCTCGAGTAGTGCATCAGCATCAGCAGATTGTCGTAGTAAGAGAGCTCCGCGGGGGCGAGCGCGACGGCGCGCTCGAGGTGCGGCAGCGCGCGCGCGTGCAGCCCGAGCGACGAGCACACGAGGCCGAGGTTGCTGTGCACGCCGGCGTCGTTCGGGTCGAGCGCGAGGGAGCGCTCGAGGAGCTGCAGCGCCTCGTCGAGCTCGCCCGTGGCGCGCAGCACGCCGCCCAAATTGCGCAGCACGAGCGGGTGATTGGGATCGTTGCGGAGGGCCGCCCGCAGCTGCACGGCGGCCTCCTCCGCTGCGCCGCGCTGACCGAGCAGCACGCCGAGGTTCACGCGCGCCTCGAACGCGTCCGCGTCGATCGAGATGGAGCGACCGTACGCTTGCTCGGCCGCCGCGAACTCGCCGCGCGCGGCGTGCACCTTCGCGAGCACGAGCCACGCGAGCGGGCTGCGCGGCTCCTTGCGCAGGATCGCGCGGACCGCCTTCTCTGCCTCGGGCAGCCGCCCTCCCCGACGCAGCGCGTCGGCCTGCACGAGGTCGCGGTGCACGCGCGCGTCGTGCGGGTTGGCCATCGCCCTACGCCCCCTGTCGTCGAGGGCCCGCCGAGCGAGCGCAGAGGCGTGGAGAGCGCGCGAGAACCCCGAGACTCACGCGGCGATGCTGCGAGCGGCCCCGAGCGAAGTCAACGGCGCTCGGGGCGTGCGTCGCGCACCGCTTCGTGGACTCACCCGCGCTCATGCGGCGTGCCCGCCGAGGTCCTCGACGACGTGCCGCGCGACGCGCATCGCGAGCGCGTAGATGCCGATCTGCGGCGGGCCACCGAGCGACGTCGGGAACAGCGAGCCGTCGACGACGTAGACGGCGCGCATCGTGTGGTGCCGACCGCGCTCGTCGACGACGCTCGTCGCCGGGTCGGCGCCCATGCGCAGCGTGCCCATCGGATGCACCGCAGTCAGGCGCGCGTCGTGCGGGGCGAAACGCGACGGGAGCAGCTGATCGAGGTCGCGCTCCGTGCGGATGGTGATCGCAGGCAGCGCGGGGACGAGCACTTCCGTCGCGCCGGCGGCGAGCAAGATGCGCGCAGCGGCGCGCGCGCCGAGGGCGAGCTGCGCGCGGTCGGCTTCGTTGGGCACGTACGCGATGCGCACGCGGTCGCCGTCGAGCGTGACGCGCCCCTCGGTCTCGTCGTGCACCATCGCCGCGAGCCCGACGAGGTGCGCGTAGCGGCGCAGCTGCCGAAAGAGCCCCGGACCAAAACCCGGGACGAGCGACGCGGTGCCGACGGGGTGCGCGAACGACGGTACGATCCACACGCGCTTGTCCGAGCCCGGGCGCAGGTCGAGCAGCTCCGTGCACTCGACGCTCTGCGGGATGCCGCGCCACGCCTCGACGCGCTCTTCGAAGACGCCCGCGACCGCGACGCCCGGATGCAGGCGCAGCCCGCGCCCGAGCTGCGCGTGCGGGTCGAGCAGCTCGCTCCGCAGCGCGATGGTCGCAGAGCCGATCGCGCTGCCCGCGAGACACAGCGCCTTCGCGCGCACCGAGAGCGTGCCGCGCACACCGCCCTTCCCGTCGCCGATGGTCGCGCGCAATTCGCGCAGCTCGCCGCGCTCGGTGCGAAAGCGGTCGACGCGCGTGTCGGTGTAGACGGTCGCCCCCGCGGCGACGGCCTGCGGCACGAGCACGCGGCGCGCGTTGAGCTTCGCGTCGTAGGCGCAGCCGAGCTCGCAGAAGCCGCTGCCGACGCAGCGCTCGTCGCGGTTGTGCGAGAGGCGCCCGCCGCGGAAGCCGAGGCGGTGAATCCCGCGCTCGAAGATGCGGTTGGCCGCGTTGGCCTGCGCGTCGCGGATCGGCGTCACGGAGAGCAGGCGCTCGACCTCGGTGAAGAGCGGCGCGAGCGCG
>CAIUAC010000051.1 GCA_903896985.1 uncultured Sandaracinus sp. | reverse complement strand
TGCACGTCAGCTCAGACCAGTCCGAGCTCTCTCTCCAGCGCTTGCAGGGCAGCGCGGCCGTCTCCTCCTGGAACGGACACGGCATGACGACCGCGCTGGTCGATCAGTTCGGCATCCTCTGCAACGTGCCCTGCGACCTCGAGGTCCCCGAGGGCGCCTATCAGCTCGGCGTCGCGAAGGGCGTCGGCGCGGCGCTGCGCGCGGGCAGCCCGATGGACCTGCGCGGCGACATGGCCCTGCGCGTCGGCTACCAGGACCACTCCGCGACGCGCGGCACGGGCTGGCTGATCTTCGGGATCGGCAGCGCGGTCGGCGCGGGGCTGATGATGGGCTCCATCTGGGCGGGGCCGGAGGACTGCTCCATCGGCGCCGACTACTGCCACAGCACGATGAGCCTCCCGATGATGATCGTGGGCAGCGTCATCTGGATCGGGGGCGTGCTCGCCGGGCTCGTGTTCTTGACGGTGGGCGACGCCGCGACCATCGAGGTCGAGCCGGCCGCCGCTCGCTTCTAGCGCGACGCACGGCGTGAGCTCCCGCGGCGACGCCGGCGCTTGACGCACCTCCCGCGCGCCCGTTGACGCCCTCCGCGCGCGTCGTAAGAAGGCGCGCCGATGCGCAGAGACAACCCAGAGGTCGAGCCGCTCACTTCGCAGGCGCAGCGCGCGCCGCTGCCGGCGAGCGCGGCGGTCGTCATCGACGCGCTCGCGCGCTTCATCACGGACGAGCGCAAGGCGCGCATCGAGTCCGTGATCGCGGGGCGCACGCGGCGCGTGCTCCCGGTGCTCGAGCGGCTCAGCGATCCGCACAACACCGCCGCCGTGCTGCGCAGCGCGGACGCGTTCGGCGCGCACGAGGTGCACGTCATCGAGACGAAGGAGCGCTTCGTCGCCTCGTCGCGCGTCGCCAAGGGCAGCGAGCGCTGGCTCGATCTCGTCTGTCACGCGGACACCGACGCGTGCGTCGACGCGCTCCACGCGCGCGGCTATCGCGTGCTCATCGCGGCGATGGACGGGCAGGTCGAGCCGCAGGATTTGGCGGCGCTCGGGCGCGTCGCGGTCGTCTTCGGCAACGAGCACGCGGGCGTGAGCGCGGCGATGCGGGCGCGCGCGGACGGCGCCTATCGCATCCCGATGCGCGGCTTCGTCGAGTCGCTGAACGTCAGCGTCGCCGCGGCGATCACGCTGAGCAGCGCGCTCCGCGACGCGCCCGGCGACCTCGACGAGGCGGACCGCGAGGGGCTGCGCGCGCGCTTTCTCTTTCAGTCGATCGACCACGCCGACGCGATCGTGCGCGAGCACGTGCGCCGCACGACGACGGTAGGCTGACGCCGCGCGGCGACGACGGGGACCTGAAGAGCTAGGCGGTCAGAGCTTGCGCGCGAACGCGAGCCGCTGCGACGGGCCGAAGCCGAACTTGTAGAGGAAGCCGAGGAGCTCGAAGTCCTCGCGACCGACCTCCGTCTCGAGCGCCTCGACGTGCAGGGCGGAGAGGTTGTCGATCATCTGCGTGAGCACGGCGCGCGCGAAGCCGCTGTGCGCGAAGCTCGGGTGCACGCCGACGGTGTCGAGCGACGCGGACGGCTCGATGTGCCCGAAGTCGCCGAGGTCGACGCGCGCCATCGCGAAGGCGACGACGAAGCCGTCGTCCTCCGCGGCGAGCGAGACGAGGATGCCCGAGTCGTCGAGCGCCTCGTCGAACTTGCGGCGCAGATACTCGGTGCGGTCGCGCCCCGTCGTCAGGCGATCGATGCGCGCGACGGCGTCGAAGTCGGTCGCGCGGAGGTGCCGGACGAGCGGCGGCACGCGCTCGATCTCCTCGTCGGTCTCGGGCAGCGGCATCCGGTGCACGGGGCGCTCGAGCACCTGCCGCGGCGCGAGCGAGAAGCCCGCGCCGTCGAGGAAGCGCAGCATCGCGTGGTTGTGCCAGTCCGCGTGCGTGACGATGTCGCGCGCGCCCGCCGTGCGACCGCGCTCCTCGAGCGCCGCCATCATCCGACGACCGAAGCCCGCGCGCTGCGACTCCGGCGCGACGCCGAGCGTCTCGAGGACGAGCGCCGCCTCGTGCCGCCCGTACTCGCCGCCAGCGAGGCGCGCGAGCACGAAGCCCGCGAGCCCGGCGGGCGTCGTCACCGCGAGCTGCAGGTGCCGCGTCGGGTGCTTGAGCGCCGCCGCGAGCCGACGCTCGAAGTAGCTGCGCCGTGAGTCGCCGGTGATCCGATGGTCGAGCGCGACCACCGCGTCGAGATCCGCTGCCTGAAGCGAACGCACTCCGCTGCTCGTTGACGACGCCGACACGCTGCTCGTTTCCATACGGTCCTCCTGCGGTGCGGCAGTCTGGATAGTCCCAGCGCCGAGCGTCAACCTCGGCGCGCAGGAATACGGCGAATTCGCCATTCGTCTGCACGGCGTCCAAGATGCTCGGCGGCCGGGCGCGACACGGAAAGATGGCGGGCGAGCAACGGGATTCCAGCGCAGCAATTCGGGGCCGTCGGCCCTTGGCGGTCGTGCGCGCGCCGCAGCCCAAGGTGCCCGCGTGGCGCCGCTGGCTGAAGCGCCTCGCGTGGCTGACGCTGCTGCTCGTGATCGCGGGGATCGGCGGGCTCGTCGGGGTCTTCTGGTACTACGGGCGCGGGCTGCCGTCGGTCACCTCGCTGCGCGAGTATCACCCCGCGCAGGTGACGCGCGTGCTCGACCGACATGGCGAGCTGATCGACGAGCTCTTCACCGAGCGGCGCACCGTCGTGCCGATCGGGCGGGTGCCGCGCGTGCTCGTGCTCTCGGTGCTCGCGGCGGAGGACGCCGACTTCTACCGGCACGAGGGGCTCGACTACCCGGGCATCGTGCGCGCGGTCGGGCGGCATCTGCTGACGGGGCGCCGGATGCAGGGCACGAGCACGATCACGCAGCAGATCGTGAAGAACCTGCTGCTGTCGCCCGAGCGCAGCCTGACCCGCAAGATCAAGGAGCTGATCCTCGCGCGGCGCCTCGAGCAGGAATACACGAAAGACGAGATTCTCGGCTTTTACCTGAACACCATCAACTACGGGCACGGGCGCTACGGCGTGCAGGAGGCGGCGCGCTTCTACTTCGGCAAGGACGTCGCCGAGCTGAACCTCGCCGAGGCGTCGCTGATCGCGGGCGTCCCGCAGCAGCCCGCGCGCCTCTCGCCGCGCACGCACCCGGAGGCGGCCAAGCGGCGGCAGCGCTTCATCCTCGATCAGCTCGAGCAGAAGCGCGCGGAGTACTGGCCAGATCTGACGGTCGAGGCGATCCACGCGGCGCGCGACGCGACCCCGCGCCTCGCCGCCCTGCGCGAGGACGGCGAGCGCGCGCCCGAGTTCGTGCAGCTCGCGCGGCGAGAGCTGCGCGCGCTGGTCGGCGACGCGGCGGCGGACGGCGGCGGCTACACGATCACGACGACGATGGACCTGACGACCGAGCGCGCCGCGCGCACCGCCCTGCGCGGACAGCTCGAGCAATTCGATCGACGGCAGGAGCTGCGCGCGCCCTACGTAGCGCCGCCGCGCCGCAGCGCGCCGCGCGCGCCGCCGAGCGTCGCCATCCTGCAGCCGGGGCACACCTACGACGCGGTCGTCACCGGTACGGACGACGCCGCCGGCACGGTCGAGCTCGACATCGGCGGGCATCGCGCGGTCGCCGACGTGAGCGCCGCGGCGCGCTTCAACCCGGAGAACCTGCCGCCGAGCCGCTTCGCGAAGCGCGGCGCGCGGCTGCGGGCGTCGGTGCAGCGGCTCGCCGAGACGGATGTGCGCGAGGCGACGGCGGACGCGCAGCTCGAGCTCGGACCCGAGGGCGCGGTCGTCGTGATCGATCCGCGCACGCGCGACGTGCTCGCGATCGTCGGCGGCTACGAGTCGTCGGGCGCGGGCTTCAACCGCGCGACGCAGGCGGTGCGGCAGCCGGGCTCGACCTTCAAGCCGATCGTGTATGGGCTCGGCGTGCGCTCGCGGCGCTTCACGCCGGCGTCGATCGTGCTCGACGCGCCCGAGGTCTTCGACCAGTGGAAGCCGCAGAACTACGAGACCTGGCGCTACCAGGGTCCCGTGCGCGTGCGCGAGGCGATCGCGCAGTCGATCAACCTCGTCGCGGTGCGCGTGATGGAGGAGGTCACGCCCGTCGAGGCGGTGGCGTTCGCGCGGCAGCTTGGGCTCACCACGGCGCTCGACCCGACGCTCGCGCTCGCGCTCGGGGCGAGCGATGTGCGGCCGATCGAGCTGGTCAACGCGTACACGACCTTCGCCGCCGGCGGGCGCTTCGTCGCGCCGCGCTTCTTGCTGAAGATCGTCGGGCCCGATGGGCGTGAGGTGCCGCTGCCCGCGCGCGAACCTGCGCGCGAGGCGATGACGGCGGCCGAGGCGTACGTGCTGACGAGCATGCTGACGAGCGTCGTGCAGACGGGCACGGCGGTCGCGGCGAAGCGCCTCGCGCGGCCGATCGCTGGCAAGACGGGCACGAGCAACGAGGCGCGCGACGCGTGGTTCATGGGCTACACGCCGGACTTCGTCGCGGGCGTGTGGGTCGGCTACGACGACCGGAGACCGCTCGGGCGGCGAGAGAGCGGCGCGCGCGCGGCGCTGCCTGTGTG
>CAIUAC010000050.1 GCA_903896985.1 uncultured Sandaracinus sp. | reverse complement strand
TGCGGCGCGAGCACCTGCCGACCGGGCACGGAGTGCGCGCTCGACGGCCAGTGCGTCGCGGCGCCGCCCTGCGGGGCGGTGCGCTGCAGCGCCGACGGCAGCGTCTGCTGGGGCGCGGGCTGCGCCTCGACGCGGCCTGCCGGGGCGTGCGCGCCTGCGCCGCTCGAGCGCCTCAACACCGCGGACTTCCTGCTCGGCGGGGACGGCGGCGCGTTCGACCTCGAGTTCGACGACGCGTGCAACGCGTACGCGGTGACGATGATCAGCGGGCAGGACTATCTGCGGCAGCTTGCGCCCGACGGGACGCTGACGGTCACGGGCGGCGTGACGAACCTGAACATGGGCGAGGTCGCCGTGCTGCGCGCGCCCGGCGGCGAGTTCGGCATGGGCGACGGCGTCGGGAAGGTCGCGCTCACGTACATCTGCTGCGCGGCTTGCGGCTGCGTCAGCGCCGATCCGCAGGGCGTCGCGCGCCTCGACCGCACGGGCGCGACGAGCCTGCCGATGGTCGTGACGGCGCTCCCGAGCACGGGGCTCGGACCGTGGGGCAGCGCGTCGCTCGACACGGGCCCGTACGGGCTCACCTGGGGGCGCGACAACCGCCTCTACATCGGCAACGTGACCACCGTCGGCGACCTCGTGCGCGCCGACCTCGACACGGGCGAGACGGTCGAGATTCACCGCTTCGACGCGCGCATCCTCGCGACGGCGACCTTCGACGCGTCGTCCCTGCTCGTCGCGCTCGAGGGCGGGCGCATCGTGCAGGCCTCGGTCGACCTCAGCGCCCGCGCGAACTTCGCGGACGTCGGCGGCGAGGTGACGAGCCTCGTGCGCGATCCGTTCACGGGGCGCGTCTACGTCGCGCTCGGCACGGGCGCGATCCTCGAGCTCGACGCGAACGGGGTGCTGCTCGGCACGTTCGCCGACGCTGGCGGGGCGGTGCGCATCGCGTACGCGGCAGACGGCTACCTCTACGCGCTCGACCCCGGCTTCCCGCGCCCCGGCGCGATCACGCGCTACGCGCTGCCGCTCACCCGCTGACGCCTCGGCCGTCCGTTCACCCGCCGTCGCCTCTGCTATAGGCACGCCGTCATGAGCGACCTCTCCTCAAAGGACCTCTCCGCGGCCTCGGGCCCCGCGCCGGCAGCGACCCCGCCGACGGGCGCTGACCGCGCGTTTCTCGCGTTCGCGCTCGTGTTCTCCGCCGTCGCCGTCGCGCTGATCGCGTGGCTGCTGCTCGTGCGCGACACCGCGGGCGGCTCGGCGCAACTCAGCTTCTTGCCGGCCGTCAACGCGAGCCTCAACGCGACCTCGGCGGCGCTGCTCGCCGGGGGCTGGCTCGCGATCCGCCGGCAGAACCGCGCGCTCCATCAGCGCCTGATGATGGCCGCGTTCGCCGTCTCGGGGCTCTTTCTCGTCTCGTATCTGACCTACCACTACGTGCACGGCGACACGCGCTATCCCGCCGACGGCGCGCTGCGGATCCCCTATCTGCTCCTGCTCGCGAGCCATGTGCTGCTGTCGCTCCCCGTCGTGCCGCTCGCGCTCCTCGCGTTCTGGTTCGCGTTTCGCAAGGACTTCGCGCGACACCGCAAGATCACGCGCGTCCTCGCGCCGATCTGGCTCTATGTGTCGGTGACGGGAGTGCTCGTCTTCGTGATGCTGCGGAGCGCGCTCGGGTGAGGCGCCTCGCCGCGCGACTCTGCTTCTTCGCGCTCTGTGCGGCGGCGTGTGACTCGCGGGCGTGTGACGCGCCGCCCATCGGCGCGAGAACTGTGTCGCCGCTCGCGCAGGGTATGGAGCCAGCGCTCGCGCCGCCGACCGCGCTGCCGCCGGAGCCTGCGGCGCCTCCCGCCGCGCCGCGTCCCCGCGCAGATGCCAGCGACGTGCTCGTCGTCACGATCGACACCGCGCGGGCCGATCACTTCGGCGCCTACGGGAGCACGACTGCGCACACTCCCGCGTTCGACGCGCTCGCCGCTGCCGGCGTGCGCTACGAGCGCGCGACGACGCCGACGCCGCTCACCGGCCCCGCGCACACGACGCTCTTCACCGGGCGACACCCGGCGGTGCACGGCACGGAGATCAACTCTGGCCCGGCGCCGCTGCTCGCTGGGCGCGAGCGTCCGACCCTCCTCGCGCAGTCGTTCGTCGCGGCGGGCTATCGCACGGCGGCGTTCGTCGCTTCGGTCATCCTCGCGCCGCGCGTCGGGCTCAGCGCAGGCTTCGAGACGTATGACGCGCCGACGCCGGCGGTGCGCGAGGTCGCCGCGCAGGACCGCGTCGAGAAGGCGCTCGCGTGGGTGGATACCGCGCACGATGCGCCCTTCTTTCTCTGGGTTCACTTCATGGAGCCGCACGCGCCGCACGTCGCGCCGCCGGGCTCGGCCGCGGATGTCGAGCCGTATGACGCAGAGCTGACGGCGGCGGACGCGGCGCTCGGCGCGCTGCTCGCGGGGCTCGAGGCGCGCGGGCGAGGACGGCCGCTGATCGTCGTCGTCGCGGGAGATCACGGCGAGGGGCTCGGGGACCACGTCGAGACCGAGCACGGAGTGTTCGTCTACGACGACACGTTGCACGTCCCGCTCGTGCTCCGCGCATCGGGGCGCTTCGACGGCGGGCGCGTCGTCGCGACGCCGGTGACGCTCGCCGACCTCGCGCCGACCTTGCGAGCGCTGTGTGGCTTGCCCTCGATCGAGTCGGACGGCGTGTCGCTGCTCGCGCTGCCCGCGGCGCGCGACCTCTTCGCGCAGTCGCTCTATCCGAAGGTCGCGTTCGGCTGGGCGCCGCTCTTCGCGCTGCAGCGCGGGTCGTTCGTCTACATCGACGCGCCCCGCCCCGAGCTATACGACCTCGCCTCCGACCCGCGCGAGCGCCGCAACGTGCTCGCCGCACAGCCGACGACCGCGCGTACGCTCGCCGCCGCGCTCTCTGCGCGCCGCGACGAGCTCGCCTCGGGGCGCCTCACGGGGCTGCAACCGGCCGCGCACGACGTCGAGCGCGCGCAGCTTGCCGCGCTCGGCTACGCGTCGGCGACTGGAAGCGTGCCGACGGTCGGCCCCGATCCGAAGGTGATGATTCGGGACTACGAGGCTCGGCGCGCCGCGCACCGCGTCGACGGACTCCCGCCCTCGGTCTTGCCGCAGCAGTGAGCCGCGCCGCGCCGCGGGCGGACCCACAGGCCACTGCGCGTCCTTGCGTGAGCGACGCTCCGCGGGTTAACTCCTGCGGATGACTCCTCACGCGCTTCGCCTCGGCTGCTTCTCGCTCCTCTTGGTGGTCGCCGTCGGCTGCGGCGACGACGACGTCTCCGCGACGGACGGCGGGCGTGCTGACGCTGGCTTCGTCGACGCCGGGCACGACGCGGCGACTCCTGACGACGCGACGGTGGTCGAGGATGCAGCGACTCCCGACGACGCGGCGACTCCCGACGACGCGGCGACTCCCGACGACGCGGGCACGTCGAACACCTGCGTCAGCGCGGGCGGAAGCTGCGTCGCGCTCGTCCCGGGCGCCTGTGCGGCGGGCGTCGTCGGCAGCGCCGACACCTACTCGTGCGGCGGCGCGGACGGCGTCGAGTGCTGCCTGCCGCCCGACACCGCGCCGTACTGCGGCGCGATTGGCTCGTTCAGCGAGGGCTGGTATCAGCCCGATGGCACGCTGATCTGCTACGCGATGTGCGCGGGCGCGGTGCTCGCCTGCGAGAACGTCGGCACGCGCAGCGAGGGTTGGTACACCGTGCTCCCGGGCGCGGCGTGCACGACGCCGATGGCTCCGAACCTCGTGCAGTGGGCCAACTGCGCGCCCTGAGCCGTTGACGCGCGCCTTCGATCGCAAGCTCGGCGAGGACTTCCTCGCCACCGTCCCGCGCTCGCCGGGCGTCTATCGCGTGCTCGATGGCGCAGGGGTCGTCGTCTACGTCGGCAAGGCGGTCAATCTGCGCCGGCGACTCTCGCAATATCGCAACGCGAGTCGCCGCAAGAAACACCGCAAGATGCGCGAGATCGTGCAGAGCGCGAGCAGCGTGGAGTTCGAGGCGTGCGCGACGGAGCTCGAGGCCGAGCTCCTCGAGACTGCGCTGATTCAAGCGCTCAAGCCGCGCTGGAACATCGTCGGCGCGTTCTCGTTCCTCTATCCCTCCATCGGACTCGGCAGGGGCGAGCGTGGGAGTCTGCGACTCGCGTTCTCGACGCTGCCCGGGGAGCGGCCTGACCTCGACTGGCACGGTGCCTATCGCTCGCGCGAGATCACAGGAGAGGCGTTCTTCGCGCTGGTGCGCCTCGCCGGGATGGTCGGACACCGCGAGAAGGCCGCGCAGCGCCCGCGCGGCGCGCGCACCTGGGGCTTCGAGGTGCGGAAGCTTCCCCCCGACTGGCACGCTGCGTGGAGCGCGTTCCTGCGAGGCGAGTCCCGCGCTGCGCTCTCGTCGCTCGTCGTCGCGCTCCTCGACAAGCCGCGCGCCCGCCGCGACCCCGCCGCCGTGCAGGCAGATCTCGACGCGCTCGAGCGCTTCTATCGACACGAGGCGCTGCGCCTCGCCGACGCGCGGCGCCTGACCGGCGAGACCCGCTGGCCCGTCCCGCAAGCTGACCGTGACGCGCTCTTCATCCGCGCTCGAGGCGCCCGCTCGAACGCCGCCTGAGCGCGGATTCCCTCCCGGCGGCCCCGCGCTGCCCCTTGCGCCGCGGGCGACGGGCGGAGTATCAGGGCGCATGAACCTCGCCTTCTTCCGGTCCGCCGCGCTCCTCGCCCTGTTCGTCGCCGGCTGTGCCGACAACACCGCAGTCACTCCCCCAGGCCGGACCGACGCTGGGTTCGACGCCGCGGCGCCCGTCGATGCCAGCACGCCCGACGACTCCGCCACGCCGGAAGATGCGGCGACTCCCGTCGATGCGGCGACTCCTGAAGACGCCGCGACTCCCGTCGATGCCGGGACGCCCGAGGACGCCGCGACGCCTATCGACGCGGGCACCGCCGACGCGGGTGCGGTCGACGCTGGCCCGAGCGACGCCGGTCCGGTCGACGCCGGTCCGCCCGATGCGGGCCCGATCGACGCGGGCGTCGCCGTGTGTCCCTTCGGCGATGTGCCCGTCTGCTCGGCGAACGTCGCGGGCGGCACGCAGCCGGAGTGCACGGCGAACCTCACGCGCCTGGTCAACATCTGCCGCGCCGCCGGCTGGCTCTGGACGGGCGACACCGTGTGCATCGTCGGCGGTAGCCCGAGCAGCGCCACCGCGTTCGGCGGCGACGGCACGTGCTCGCACTGACGGACGGCGCGCGCTGACTACGCCTCGTCCTTGAGCGTCGACGCGAGCACGCGGAGCACATCGCTCGCGTGCTCGATCGCGTCGCCGGACTCTTGCGACGAGAAGCGGCGCGTCAGCTTCATGTCGGGGGTCAGCTTCCAAGGGCTGTGCGGCTGCGCGACGAGGCGCATCACCTTCGCGGGATCGAGCGGCGTGTCCTCGCGCAGGTGCAGCGTGACGCGCTCGCCGTTCGCCTCGCAGCCGAGCACCTTGTACGCGCGCAGGCGCGGGCGGAGCGTCATCGCGCGGATGAACGCCATCGCGGGCGGCGGCGGCGGACCAAAGCGATCCTCCAGCTCTTGCGCGAGCTCCTGCACATCCTGCTCGTCCTCGGCGCTCGAGAGGCGCTTGTAGAGCGAGAGTCGGAGTCCGACGTCCTCTACGTAGTCGTCCGGTAGATACTGCTCGACGTCGAGCGTGAGCTCGGTGTCGACCTCGTGAATGACCGGCTCGCCCTTGAGCTCGGCGACGGCGTCCTCGAGCAGGTGCACGAACATATCGAAGCCGACGGCGGCGACGCTGCCGCTCTGCTCTGCGCCGAGCAGATCGCCCGCGCCGCGCAGCTCCATGTCGAGCGACGCGACCTGGAAGCCCGAGCCGAGCTCGGTGAAGCGCTGCAAGGCCTCGAGCCGCGCGCGCGCCTCCTCGGTCATCGTCGAGGGCGGCGGCGAGACGAGGTAGCAATACGCGCGCTCCTTCGAGCGGCCGACGCGCCCGCGCAGCTGATACAGCTGCGAGAGGCCGAACATATCGGCGCGATCGATGATCATCGTGTTCGCGCGCGGGATGTCGAGGCCGCTCTCGATGATCGCCGTCGCGCAGAGCACGTCGAAGCGCCCATCGACGAAGTCCGTCATCACCTTCTCGAGCGCGCCCTCGGCCATCTGCCCGTGCCCGACGGCGATGCGCACGCTCGGCACGAGCTGCTGGAGCTTCGCCGCGCGCTCGTAGAGCCCCTCGATGCGGTTGTAGACGAAGAACACCTGCCCGCCGCGCTTGACCTCGCGCTCGATCGCCTCTGCCAACAGATGATCATCCCAGCGCATCACATAGGTGCGGATGGCGCGCCGATCGACGGGCGGCGTCGTGATCAGCGAGAGATCCCGCAGCCCGCCGACGGCCATCTGCAGCGTGCGCGGGATCGGCGTCGCCGAGAGCGTCAGCACGTCGACGTCCGTCTTGAGCTTCTTCAGGCGCTCTTTGTGCGTGACGCCGAAGCGCTGCTCCTCGTCGACGACGACGAGCCCGAGCTGCTTGAAGTGCACGTCCTTCGACAGGAGTCGATGCGTGCCAATCACGATGTCGACCTTGCCCTCTTTGACCGCTTGGAGAGTGGCAGTCTGATCGGCCTTCTCGACGAAGCGAGACAGCACCTCGACGCGCACTGGCCACTCGCTCATGCGCTCTTGGAAGGTGCGGAAGTGCTGCTGCGCGAGCACGGTCGTTGGGCAGAGCACGGCGACCTGACGCCCCGACATCGCGACTCGGAACGCCGCGCGCACCGCGACCTCGGTCTTGCCGAAGCCGACGTCGCCGCAGACGATGCGGTCCATGGGCTGTCCGTGCTCGAGGTCCTCGAGCACCTCGCCGATCGCGCGCGCTTGGTCCGCCGTCTCGTCGAAGGGGAACGTCGCCTCGAATTCCGCGAAGCCGCGCTCTGCGGGCGGCAGGGCAGGGCGCTTGCTCGCGGCGCGCGCGGCGTAGAGGCGCAGGAGCTCGTCGGCGAGCTGCTGCACTGCCCTCTTCACGCGCTGCTTCGTCTTGGTGAAGGTCTGCCCGCCGAGCCGGTCGAGCTTCGGCGCGGTGCCCTCGCCGCCGCGGAACTTCTGGATCTGATGCAGGCGCGTGATCGGCAGGAAGAGCTTGTCGCCGCCGAAGTACTCGACGATCAGGACCTCGACGACGACCGCGGGCACCCCGCGAAGCTCGTCGAAGCGCGAGCGCCCCGTGGTCTTGCGCTCGACGCCGAGGTACCGCCCGATGCCGTGATCGGCGTGCACGATGAAGTCGCCCGGCAGGAGCTGCCGCAGGTCCTCGAGGAAGGGCTCTGCGTTCTTCTTCTTGCGCTTCTTCGTCGTGCGCTCGGTGCGCTGCGCGGCGCGCGTGCCGAAGATCTCCTCCTCGGTGACGATGGCGAGCGCCTCGCGGGCGAGCACGAAGCCGCCGCCGAGCGCGCCGATGACGACCTCCGCGCGACCCGGCGGGCGCGTCAGGAGCGAGCGCGGCTCGAAGGTCGCCGGCTTCGGCGCGATGGGCACGTCGTAGCCGCGCAGGAGCGTCACGAGGCGGTCTGCTTGGGTCGTCGTGCGGGCGACGAAGAGCACGCGCAGGCCATCGTCGAGCCATGCCCGCGTGCGGGTCGCGAGCGGCGCGAGGTGGTCTTCGCGTCCGCCGCGGGAGCGCGCCAGCTTCAGCTCGAGCGCGAGCCCCATCACGTCCTCGCCGCCGATCGGCACGACCTCGTCGGGGTGCACCGTCTCGAGGCGCGCGAGCGGCGAGGTCTCCTCTGCGCCGAGCGCCCCGCCGACCGCGACGCGATGCACGACGACGAGCGAGCCGCGCTCGAGGCGCTCGGCGAGCTCCTCCTCATCGACGAAGTGCGCCTCCATCGGGAACGTCGGCGCGCGCTCGGTGCGCTTCGCGAGGAGGTCGCCCTCGGCCTGCGCGCGCTCGTCGGCCAAGGCGCGGACGATCGCCGTCGGGTCGAGCACGACCGTGCGCACGGGCGCCTTCTCGGTCGAGGTCGGCAGGTAGTCGAAGAGGGTGTCGAGCGTCCGATAGAACGCGGGCATGAAGCCCTCGAGCCCGAAGAACGCGCGCCCGCTCTCGATGTCTTCGACGAGCTGCCGGGTGCGCGACGACGGGAGATCGACCTGCTCGCAGAGCGCGCGCACCTTCTCGCGCGCGAGCTCGAGCTCGCCTGGGCCGAGCAGCGCCTCACGAACGGGATGCACGAACAGCTCGCGCACCTCGCGCACGGTGCGCTGATCTTCGGGCTCGAAGAGCTTGATCGACATGACCAAGTAGTCGTCGAGCTCGATGCGCGCGGGCTTCTGCGCGTGGGGTGGAAACACATCGAGCAGCGCGCCGCGCACGGCGAAGGTGCCGGGGTCCTCGACGACGGGCACGCGCAGATAGCCGCCCTCCGTCAGGAGGCGCATGAACGCGGCGCGATCGAGCCCCTCTTCGACGCGCACCACCTGCGAGCGCTCCGAGATGGCCTGGCGCGGCGGGACGCGGCGCGCGAGGGCGGGCGCGGAGACGACGAGGAAGCGCCAGGGGAGCTTCTCTGCGAGGTGAAAGAGCGTCGAGAGGCGGTCCATCGCCGCGCGCCGATCGGGCGCGACGTCGACGAACGGCGAGGTGTCCGACGCGGGGTAGAGGAGCACCTCGGAGGGGC
>CAIUAC010000049.1 GCA_903896985.1 uncultured Sandaracinus sp. | reverse complement strand
GCTCGCGCTCGCCGTCGCCGCGTGTGGCGACAGCGCTTCCCGCTCGGTGCCGGACGAGGGGCTCGACGCCAGCGCGCTCGACGGTGGCATCGTCTACCTCGACGCGGCGCTCGATCTCAGCGCGCCCACCGACGCCGGCGTGCCGGGGACGGACGCTGGCGCGTTGGCCTGCGTGACGAGCCTCTGCGATCCGCGGCTCGCGCGGCCGTGCGGGGTGGAGCTGACGAACGGCTGTCGGCTCGGCGCCGATGGACCGGTCTGCGAGGGCGTGCTCGGCACTGCGCTCGCGGGCGGCGACTGCGCGACGCCGGACGACTGCGCGGCGGGGCTCGACTGTTTCGCCGCGCTCGGCGGAGCCGGGACGTGCGGGCTGCCGTGTTGTCCGGGCGACGACGCGAGCTGCGGGCTCGGCGGTCGCTGCGCCTCGCGGCCGGTGCTGGTCGGCGGCGCGGTGACGAGCTGGGGACGCTGCGTCACGACGCGCGCGTGCGAGGTGCTGCGCCAAGACCTCGTCTGCGACCCTGGCGAGGGCTGCTACATCGTCTCGAGCCGTGGCGACACCGACTGCCGCGCGGCGGGCACGCTCGACGTCGGCGCGAGCTGCGACGGCGAGGGCGCGTGCCTGCCCGGGCTGTTCTGCGCCGGGCTGATGGCCCGCACCTGCGTGCGCATCTGCGCGCTCGGGGATGGCGGCGCGGGAGTCTGCCCCGCAGGCGAGGGCAGCTGCCGCGCCTATCCGTACTCGCCCGCGGGCACCGGCATCTGCAGCACGCCGTAGCTCGCCACGCCGTAGCTCGCCGCGCCGTGGTAGAACGCTCGGGCCATGCTGGCCCACGCGGCGTCCTGCCGGAATCACCCGGAGCGCGAGGCGCTCGGCATTTGCATCGAGTGCCGCACGCGCGTCTGCGCCGAGTGCGTCACCAAGGTGGAGGGCATCAACTACTGCGTGGCTTGCCTCGGCAAGCTCGCGATCGCCGGCGAGCGACACGACGCGACGGTCGCCGCACCGTCGCCGCCGTGGCTCGCGTGGGTGTCCGCGAGCGCCTGGTTTCTGCTGGCGGCGCTGCTCGCGTGGGGGCTCGTCGAGGTCGCGATGCCGGGCTCCGGCTGGTGACGCGGGAGCCGCATGAGCACGCGTGATCTCCGCCCGGCGGGACCGGTCGAATTGCTCGACCGCGCGCTGCTCGTCGCGCGCCGCGGCGGCTTCGCGCGGGCGGGGAGGGCGTGGCTCGCGGGCGCGGTGCCGGCGTGCGTCGTCGTCGGCATCTACTACCTCGAGCGCGTCGAGGGCGTGCGTGGCCTGCGACCGCTGTTCGGCGTCGGGCTCGTCGTCGCGTGGTGCCTGCGGGCGCTGCTGCTCTCGGGCGTCGCGCGGCGAGGCGCGCTCGCGCTCTGGGACGGAGTGCCGCTGTCCGCGGGCGCCGGGCGTCCGATCGACGTCGTGCGCACGGCGCTCGTCACGGGGCTCGGGCTCTGGGTGTGGGCGTGGCTGCTGGTGCTCGCGTCGCTCGGCGGGGCGCTCGGCGTCGTGCTCGTGCTGCCGCTGTTGTCGCTGCGCGGGGCCATCGCGCCGGCGTGGCTCGCGCGCGCCGCGTGCACGACGGACGCGGGCGTGCGCGGGTTCGTGCGCGCCGCTGCGGACAACTCCGAAATGCGCACCGTGGGCGTGCTGCTCGAGGCGCTCGTGCTCTTCGGCGCGCTCGGGCTGACCATCAACGTCTACGCGCTGCTCGCCGCGGGCGCGCTGCTCGGGCGCTCGTTCTTCGGCCTCGAGCTCGCGCTCGTCGACTCGTTCCTCTCGCCGGACAACGTGTTCGTGCTGCTCGGCGTCTTCCTCACCGCGCTCGTGCTGCTCGAGCCGCTCCGCGCCGCGCTCGCCGCCGCGCTCTTCGTCGACGCGCGCGTGCGGCAAGAGGGCCTCGACCTGCGCGCCGCCGTCGACGACGCGCTCGCCGGCAAGGCTGGCGCGCCTGGCAAGTCTCACGCGCGGGCGGCGCTCGTGCTCGTCGCGCTCGCCGTGCTCGGCGCGGGCACGGCGCACGCGCAGGACCCGGCGCACCCGCCGGCGCACCTTCCGCCCAGCGAGCTCACCGTCACCCCGCCCGCTGCGCCGACGAGCGACGCGCTCTCGACGTCCTTTTCCGAGGACGCCGCCGACACCGCGGCCCGCGCGCGCGTCGACGATGTGCTCGCGCGCCCCGAGTTCCGTGAGTTCACCGACGCGCGCGGCAAGGCGATCCAAGACCTCTTCTCGCGGCTCCTCGAGTGGCTCTTTCGCCCGCGCGAGCCGACGCACACGCCGCAGCTGCCGATGTTCCACGTGCCGCTGCCGGGCGGCTGGTTCTTCATGCTGCTCGGGGGACTGCTCGTCGCGTCGGTGCTCGCGTATCTGCTGGCGACGCAGCTGCGAGGCGCGCGCGCTGCGCAGGCGAGCGCGGTCGCCTCGGTCACGACGAGCGATCTGCGGGAGCGCCCGCCCGAGCAGTTCCTCGACGACGCGGGCGTCCTCGCGCAGAGAGGCCAGCTGCGCGAGGCGCTCCGCGCGCTCTACCTCGCGACGCTCGTCGCGCTCGACCGCCGCCGCCTGATCACCTTCGACCCGCACCGCACGAACTGGGCGTATCTGCGCCAGATGCCGCGCGGCGAGGCGCGCACGCTCTTCGCGGACTTCACGCGCGTCTTCGATCACAAGTGGTACGGCGCCGAGCCGACGACGCAGGCGGACTACGAGGCGTGCCGCGCGCTCGCGACGCGCATCGTCGCGCAAGACGCCCCGCAAAGCCGCACGGAGGGCGCCGCGTGAAGGTCGCTCGTCGCGTCGCCGTCGCGCTGCTCGTGCTCGTCGCCCTCGGCGCGGCCGGGCTCGTCTGTCAGCGCATCGCGGCGCGAGGGCGCTTCGCCGTCGCCTACTCGAGCTACGGCGCGGGGCCCGGCGGCTCGCGCGGGCTCTATCTGCTGACGGAGTCGCTCGGCCGCACGCCGCTCCGCTGGGCCGAGGACTTCGGCCGGCTGCCCGAGCGGAGCGTGCTCGTCGCGCTCGGCGGCTGTGAGCTGCTCTCGGCCCGCGAGGTGTCCCGCGAAGAAAAGCAGCGCCTCCTCGCGTGGGTGGAGCGCGGCGGCGTGCTCTTGGTGGCGGGCGCGCAGGACTACCTCTCGCCGGAGCTCGGCGTGACGCTCGAGCGGCCCGCGGGCGCGTGCCTGCCGCACGCTGGCCTCCTCGGCGCCCTCGTGCGCGCGACCGAGGACGGCGGACCTGGCGCGGAGCCCGTCGACGGCGGCGTGCCGACGGTCGAGCAGCTCGCGATGGACCCGGCCGCCGTGATCGCGCAGGCGACGGAGACCGACCCGCTGCCGCCCGTCGTCTGGGCGGGCAGCGTCGGCGCGCCGCTCGAGGGGCTCGGCGCCGTGCCGCTGCGCGACCCAGCGATCGTCGAGGTGAAGGACCTCGCGCACGCAGTCGTCGTGCTGCGCCTCGCGGACGAGCGCGTCGCGGGCGTCGTCGTGCGTAAGGGGCACGGCGCCGTCATCGCCCTCGCGTCGGCGAGCCCGCTGCTCAACCGAGAGCTGCGCCTCGCGGACGGCGGGGCGCTCTATGCCCGCGTGCTGCGCGCGTTCCCGCGGCCGGGCCCAGTGATCTTCGACGAGTACCACCTCGGCGTCGGCGAGCGCCGCTCGCTCGTGCGCTACCTCGGCGACCTCGGCGCCGGACCGTTGCTGCTCCAACTACTCGTCGTCGCGCTCCTCGCGCTGTGGCGCCTCGGCGCGCGCTTCGGCGGCACCCGCCATCCGGTGCCGCTCGTGCCCGCGGGCACCGCGTCGTACGTCGCCGGGATCGCCGCGCTTTATGCGAAGGCGGGCGACCCCGTCGCGACCGCGACCGTGCTCGCGAAGCGCGCGCTCGTGCTCGTCGCGGCGCACCATCATCTGCCGCACAGCGACGCGGACCTGCTCGCCAAGGCGCTCGAGGAGCGCGGGCGCAAGCCCGAGGCGGCGCAAGTACGTCGCCTCGCGGAGCTCGCGGGGGCGCCCGTCGCGGGGGGCGCCGCGCTCGTCCGGCGCGCGAGAGAGATCGACGCGGCGCTCGCCGCCGCGACGCAGAAAGAGCACGGAGCGAAATGACCACTGCTCAGTCGGAAGGGGAGCGTCGATGAAGGACGTAGAGGAGCTCCGCGCGATGCGCGAGGCGGTGATGGGCGAGGTGCGCAAGGTCGTCGTCGGTCAAGACGAGGC
>CAIUAC010000048.1 GCA_903896985.1 uncultured Sandaracinus sp. | reverse complement strand
GCGGGCAAGCGCGAAATGCCTGGCGGCTGCGCGGGGGCGAGCGCCTACGGCATCCCCGTCCGTTTCGTGATACCTAGCGCCCGTGCTCGATCCGCCGCGCCATCCACGCCGCGACGCCGTCGCGCTCGGGCTGGCTGCCGTGGTCCTCGGGCTCACGGTCTTGCTCGGCGCGCTCGCCTGGGTGCGCCTCTCGCACGGCCTCGCCATCACCTGGCGCGTGTCGTCGCCGCGCGGGCCCGTCGCCATCGCGACGACGTTCGAGCGGCGGCCCGTGATCCCGACGCGGCACCGCGTCACGGGCCGGCTGCTCCAGTACTACCCGTTCGCCGAGCTAGGCGTGCCGTCGGAGCTCCCCGAGCTAGACGCCATCGTCGAGGCGGACCTCGTCATCCCGCCGGGGCCCGCGCGCACGCTGCGCGTCGAGACGCCGAACGTCGTCGGCCTCGAGGTCGATGGACGCCGCGCGCCGCTCGCCGCGCCCGTCGTCCGCCCGCCGCCGCCCGTGCGCCCGCCGCCCGTGCGGCCGGGTACACCCCCGCCGCCATTCTTGCAGCCCGCGCCGGTCGCGCCGCTGCCTGTCGCGCCCCCGCCCGTCGCCGTCACGCGCCCCTTCGCGCCGGGCACGCACCGCCTGCGCATCACCTGGCGCGGCGGGCTGATCGACCCGAACGCGGTCGCCTTCGCGCTCCGCTGGCGCGCCGGCACCGCGCCCGAAGAGAACGTCCCCGCGCTCGCGCTGACGCCGCCGCCCGCCGCGCGCGACACGTTCACGCAGTGGGTCCTCGCCGCCATCGCGCTCCTCGGCGGGCTCCTCGCCTGGCTCGTCTTTCGCGCCGCGCGCGCCGAGCACGACCTCCGCTGGCCGCGCCTCTACGCCGTCGCCGTCGTGCTCGTGCTCGCCTCGGGCGGCGTCGCGCGCTTCTACGATTTCCAGCTCGCGCCGGACGTCTTCGAGAACGACGACTGGATGTTCGCGACGTGGAACGGCTGGTCGCTGCTCGAGGACGGCACCTCGCGCGGCTGGTCGAGCTGGGCGCCCTGGTACGGCAACGACGTCGAGGTCGAGCACCTCGTCTACTTCGAGTCGCACACGACGTGGGACGTCATCACGCCGTACCTCGAGCACCCGCCGCTGATGCACCTGCTCGCGGGCGCCGCGGCTCGCCTCGGCGGGGCGCACCACTGGGCGCACTCGCGCCTCTGGCACGCGCGCCTCGTGCCCCTCGGGCTCGGCTTCCTCTCGCTCATGCTCGTGCTCGCGATCACGAGGAGGCTCGCGCCGAAGGGACCCGCCGCCGTCTTCGCGGGCACCCTCTACGCCTTCATCCCGTTCATCGTCTTGCAGGGGCGCGAGGTCAAAGAGGAGTCGCTCCTCGTGCCGCTCTTGCTCGGCTCGCTGTGGTTCTTCCTGCGCTGGCGAGACGACGGCGAGCGCACCTCGGACCTCGTGCTCGGCGCCCTCTGCGCGGGGCTCGGCACGCTGACCAAGGTGCCCGGCGCCGCGTTCATCCCCGCGTACGTCATCCTCGTCCTCGCGCAGCCGCACCGCCCTTGGCGCGCCGCGTGGACCGCGCTCGGCGTCGGCGCGGCGGTGTCGGCGCTGCTCTTCGTCTACGGCGCGCTGATCGACTGGCGCGTCTTCCTCGACACGCTGATCAAGCAGTCGAGCGGGCGCGCGACGCACTGGAACCTCTTCCCGCGCTGGATCGACTACGCGATCATCGACTTCAACCAGGTCGGGCGCGGCTGGCTCGTGTTCCTGTGGCTCGCCTTCGTCGGCGGCGCGATCACGCGAAACAAGCGCGTCGAGCCTGTCCTCGCGGTGCCGCTCCTCGCGTACATGGTCTCGATCTCGCTGTCCGCCGGGAGCTGGACCTTCGGCTGGTACGCGATGCCGCTCCACGCGCTGCTCGCCATCGGCGCGGGGCTGTTCCTCGCGGATCTCTGGGAGGAGCCCGATCTCTTCCGCGGCGCGCTCCTGATGCTGATGCTCGTGATGTACGGCTTCAACTTCGTGTTCCCGATGAGCTGGTACGCGTCCCCCGCGTCGCTCTTGCCGCTGCGCCGCTACGTCGCGGCGTTCGTCATCCCGGCGCTGACGCCCTTCGCGCTGAGCACGCTCTTCCCGAACCGCACGACGCGCCTGATGTCACGCGTCGCCATCGTCGTCGGGATGCTCCTCTTCGTCGCGCTCGCCTCGAACTTCATCGCGAACTACGAGTCGTTCACCGAGGAGTACAAGAACTTCGACCGCACGCTCGGATTCAATCCGTAGGTGCGGGGCGGGTCGGCGCGGGGCGCCTTCGGATGGACCCGGCTGCCGGTGTCTACGGAGTGCCCAAGCGGAGCGCGATCGCAGCCGCGAAGGCCTCGAGCGCGGAGAGCCCTGCCGGCAGCTCGGTCCAGATGCGATCGACGTCCACCGTCGCATAGCCGTGGGCGAGGCGGTTTCGTAGCGAGGCGAGGTTCGCGAGCTGGTCGGCGAGGCCGGCCTCGATCACCGCGTGATTCGCCAACACGGAGAAGCTCTCCGCGTAGGAGCTCGGCACTCCCCAGCCCTCGTCCGCGGCGATGTGGAGCGCGATGTCGAGAGCGTTCTGTACGGCGACGAGGAGGCTCATGCCGAGCGCGTCCTGACGGTCGACGTCGCGCCGCCATTCGGCGAGGCTGTCGCCGTGTCGGCGTCGCATCCGGCCGACGTGCTCGCGCAAGGCGGTGAGCCGGCGGAGCACGACCTCGCGGTCGGTCATCGCGCTGCGCCTCGCGCATCGAGGGCGAGCCGCGCGCGAAACAGCTCGCCCGCGCGGTCGAACGCGGGTGCGAAGTCGAGGTACTCGCCTACCGCGTCCGCGACGAAGCGGGCCGCCTCGAACGGCCCCGCCTCCAGCAGCGGGCGTCCGTGCCGAGCGATCTGCCAGCGCACGAGCGTCGGCGCGAGGTCGAGGCGTACGAGGTCGACGTTGCGGCCCACCGCACGCGCCAGCGCGGTCTGGAGCCCGAGCTCGGCGCCGAGTGAGAGGCGGGAGTCTTGGGGCAGGATGGCGAGATCGAGGTCGCTGTCCGCGCGCAGCTCTCCGCGCGCCGCCGAGCCGAACAGCATCGCGAGCCGCAGCGGCGGACCCGCACGCAGCACGGCGAG
>CAIUAC010000047.1 GCA_903896985.1 uncultured Sandaracinus sp. | reverse complement strand
GTCAGCCGCAGCTTGGGCTTCAGCGGCGGCCTGCGCGGCGGCGGCGGCGGCTGCGCGGCCTCGCGCCGTGTTCGGATAGTGCACGGCCGCGTCAGTCGGCGGCACGCCTGCGTCGGCGGCGTCCTGCGCTTGTGCGCTCGAGACCGTCAGGGAGGCGCCGAGGAGAACGGCGCAGAGGAGGAAGCGAATGAACGACTGCGTCACGAAATCACTCTCCGTGCGGAGACCGGCCCGTTGCCCACCGGACCCAGAAGCTGCTGCATAGCCAGAAACCACCGCCCCAGGAATAGAAGCCCTGCGCGGCGTGTCTCCTCGGGCGCCCGAGAACGGCGAGCAATGCCGGAGCGTCACTGAATTGTCAACGTATTTCAGATGACTGACCGACGACGTACAGGCGGCGTTCATGGGCACTCGCTCCGCGCTAGGGCGCGGCTCAATCGGGGAAACTTCCGGGCGGGACTGTTGGAAGACCCGCACGAAGCAAGCCGCAAGCCAGCAGGCCGACTCGTAGCTAACCCACCGGAATAACTACGTTCAAGGCTCCCTCGGCCGGGCCGTCGGGGAAGTGCGACAGTTTGTCGCAGGATCGGATTGCTAACGGCGGCGCGACGAGCGCGGGCGGCGTCGGCGCGGAAACTTGGGGCGCTGACGGGCGGCGGGTACCCTCCGTGGCGTGGCCTCGCGCTCGCTCGCCGAAGACAGACTGCAGCGCTTCTTGCTCCGGCGACGGCGCGGCGACGGGCAGGTAGTGCCGCCGCCGATCGGGCGCCTGCTCGCGGAGACGCTCGACCTCGCCGCGCGCCTGGTGCCCGCCGTGAGCGGCTTCATCGCGCTCGACGAGCCGCGCAGCGGGAGGCGCCACCGGGCGCCGGAGCTGACCGTCGTCGCGGCGTTCGGTGACGAGCGGGAGTTGCTGGTCGGAGAGGTCCTCGCGCCGGAGGCTTGGGAGCACGACGCTGAGGGGGGCGAGACCGGGCTGGTCGGCGAGGCGCTGAGCCGCGGACGGACCGTCGCGCGCTTGGAGGTCGGACGGGCGCCCGCGCGGGTCGCCGTGCCGGTGCGGCTCGAGCATGCGGTGTGCGGGGTGCTCGTCGTCATCGCGGGGCGCGGGACGCAGCTCGCGGAGCGGGACGTCGAGCTCGTCGAGCTGCTGGGGCGGTATGTGTCGCGCACGATCCTGAACGGGGTCGATGTGCTGAAGCAGAACGAGCTCGCTCGGCGAGACGAGCTGACCGGGGTGCGCAATGTGCGGGGGCTGCGCGGGGAGCTCGACGCGGCGGTGAGGCTCGCGGTGCGCGGACGCGGGGACGTCGCGGTGCTCTTCATCGACGTGGACCATCTCAAGCGCGTCAACGATCTGCTCGGCCATGCGGGAGGGAGCGAGACGCTCAAGCGAGTCGGGCGCGCCCTCGCACAGACCGTCGGCGCGGCGGGCGAGGTCTACCGCTTCGGCGGTGATGAGTTCGTCGTCGTCGCGCCGGGCGTCGAGGTCGAGGGCGCGCGGGCGCTCGGCGGCAAGCTGCGCAGCGCGGTGCGGGCGGCGAGCCCCGGCGCGCTGCGAGACGTGGGAACGCTGCCGGGAGTGACGATCTCCGTCGGCGTCGCGACGCTCCGGGCTTCGCTCGCCGCGCGAGGCGACGAGCGGCGGAGGGCGTCGAGGCTGCTCGTGGCGGCGGATCGGGCGCTCTATCGCGCGAAGCACGCGGGGCGCGACGCGGTGTCGGTCGCGACGGCGCGCGATGACTCGCCGAGCGGCACGAGCGGGCCCTGAGACGCGGCGCCTCCCGTTGCGACGCGGCGCCTCCCGTTGCGACGCGGCGCCTCCCGTTGC
>CAIUAC010000046.1 GCA_903896985.1 uncultured Sandaracinus sp. | reverse complement strand
CGCGAGTTGCACGTGCCCGCCCGTGACTGAGAAGCCCGAGGTCCAGGCGCCAGGCTGGTCGGCCGTGACGACCGCGGCGGCCACGTAGCCGACGCTGCTGAACAGATAGTAGGAATACGGCGGAAGGACGACGCCGGCGGGCACCGTCGCGCGCAGGGCGTAGAGCGGGAGCGAAGTGCCCGACGCCGAGCGGTAGGACAATGTGACGCCGCCGATGTCGATCGGCACCGAGGTGCGGTTGTAGATCTCGACGAACTCGTCCGTGCCGCCGACCGCAGCGCTGCCCGTGGCGACCTCGGAGAGGACGAGCGAGCCGAGGAGCGGCGCGACAGCTCCCATATCGGTCGGGCCGAGGTCCGTGCCGAGGTCGTCGATGCCGAGGTCCGTGGGGCCGAGGTCGGTGGGACCGAGATCGACGGGGCCGAGGTCGCTGCCGAGGTCCATCGGACCGAGGTCGGTGGGCCCGAGATCCACCGGGCCGAGGTCGCGCCCGAGGTCGGTGGGCCCGAGATCCACGGGGCCGAGGTCGCTGCTCCCGAGATCCATGGGGCCGAGGTCGCTGCCCCCGAGATCCACGGCGCCGAGATCATCGACGCCGAGGTCGTCGGTTCCGAGGTCGCTCTCGCCGAGGTCGTCGCTCCCGCCGTCGAGCACCTCGCCGCCATCGACGCCGAGGTCCATGCCGCCGTCGCCCACCACGCAGCCTGGGCCGACGCAGCGCGTGAGCACCGCGTCCACCGTCACCGTCTCGCCCTCGCGAAACGCTGCCATGACGGTCGTCGAGGCCACCTCGACGCCGCCCTTCAGCCCGAAGATGTGCACGGTGACGCCGCCACTGCCGTCGCCAGCGCGAGGCCGGATCGCGAGCGAGTGCGGCCAACGAGTGCTGATCGGGTAGACGCCCGAGGCCATCAGCCCGAGCGCGCCCTCGGCCTCGAAGCGCAGCGTGTCGACGTCCCCGGGCACGGCGAGGTCGGGCGATGTGACCTCGACTACAATCCCCGTCTCACCGGCGCAGCCGAGCAGGCTGGAGACGAGCACCACGGTGAGCGCGGCGAGCGCGGCGCGGGAGAAGGCTGCTGACGTCAGGCGCACGCTGAGGATCATGCGGGAATCGCCCCGCCGTTGCACGACGATTCAGCCTAGCCGCCGCCCGACAGACGGGGGTCGACGTCATGATTCACGGGACCGACGCCCGCGCCGAGGCCGGGCGCGGTGCGCAGCGCCTCCGCGAGCCAGCCCTTGGCGCCCGCGCAGGCCTCGAGCAGCGGACGCCCGAGGGCGAGGCGCGCCGTGATCGCCGCAGACAGCGTGCAGCCCGTGCCGTGCGTGTGCCGAGTGTCGACGCGCGCGCCGCGCAGCTCGTGGAGGACGCCCTCCGCGAACAGCACATCGACTGGCTCCCCGTCGAGGTGCCCGCCCTTCACGAGCACCGCCCGCGGTCCGAGCGCGGCGATGGCGCGCGCGGCATCCCGTGCCTCTGCGAGCGTCTCGACGCGGCGCCCCGAGAGCGCCGCCGCCTCGTGCAGGTTGGGCGTCACCAGCGCGCAGTGCGGCAAGAGCGCGCGCACGAGCGCGAGGCGCGCCGGCTCATCGATCAACGACGCCCCGTGCTTGCTGATCATCACCGGGTCGACGACGAGCGCCGGGCCACTGTCCGCGAGCCGCGCCGCGCGCGCCGCGACGGCCTCCACGATCGCGACCGTGCCGAGCGCGCCGGTCTTCCAAGCGCGCGGGGGAACATCCTCGAGCACGGCGTCGAGCTGCGCGCCGACGAGCTCCGCGTCGAGCGGCACGACCCGCGTGACGCCGCGGGTGTTCTGCACGGTGATCAGCGAGACGACCGCGCAGCCGTACACGCCGTGCCGCTGAAAGGTCTTGAGATCAGCCTGTAGGCCTGCGCCCCCCGAGGGGTCGGAGCCGGCGACCGTGAGCGCGACGGAAATCATGGCCTCGAGCGTGCGACGGTGTCGGTCGGACGCAAGGACGTCGCGCCGGGCGACGCCCCCTCTGCCGCACTGCGGCATCGTCTCGCCGAGCGCGCCGACCTTGCGCGCGCCCCCTCCAGCGTGTAGCCAGACCCCCCGTGCCGTATGCCTGCAGCGCCCGCGTTCGCTCCCGGAGGAGCGCTGCGCATCGAGGCACGGTGGCCGCCGCCCTCCTCTTCGCCGTGACCGCGGGTGCCCCCGGCTGCGGCAACCGCTCGGCCCAGCCCGCGCCCGCCCGACGCGACGCAGGACAAGTGCGACGTGACGCGGGGCACCCCGACGCGGGTGGCCCGTTCTTCGTCCACGAGGTGGCCGAAGGCGAGACGCTCTGGGACATCGCCCGCGCCTACGACGTCGACGTCGACGCGATCATCGCGGCCAACGGACGCAGCGCGCGCGACGTCCGGCGCCTCTCGAAGGGGCGACGCCTGCGCATCCCCGGAGTCTCCGCGGGCGTGCACGTCCCGACCGCCGCCGAGCGCGTCGCCTCCCGTGACGCCGAGCGCGCCGCGCTCCCACCGCTGACCGACGGCGCCTACGTGACGCTCGGCGAGCGCGAGACCATCCACGACCTCGCGAGCCGCTTCGACGTCGAGCCGCAGCTGATCCTCGACCGCAACTCGCTCAGCGACGACGACGTGCGCAGCCTGCGCGCCGGGCGCGTGATCATCGTCCCGGGCGTGCACCAGGCCGACGTCGACGAGCGCCCTCCCCCGCCGCGCGAGGGCGTGACGCACACGGTCGAGCGCGGCCAGACCATCTGGGACATCGCCTCCTCATTTCGCTCGAGCGTCGCGGCGATCATGGCGGCGAACTCGCTCTCGGTGGCGGAGGTCTCCTCGCTGCGGGAGGGCACGCGGCTCTTCGTGCCCGGCGTGCAGGCGGATCGCAGCGGGCGAATGGCGCGCCGCACGACGCCGTCCGAGCTTCGCGCGCAGGCGCTCGCGCGCCGGCTGCACCTCGGCACGCGCACGGTCGCGGGGCAGCTCCTCGCGGGGCGCGTCCTCCCCGAGTGGGTGCGCGCCTCGAGCACCAGCCGCGACACGAGCACGATGCCGGGGACGCTCCGCTGGCCCGTGTCCGCCGGTCGCTTCGTGCGCGGCTTCGGCTCCGGCGAGGGCGGCTATCACCAAGCCGTCGACATCGCGGGCGACATCGGCTGGAACGTCCGCGCCGCGGCGCCCGGCATCGTCGCGTACAGCGGCAACGAGATCCCCGGCTACGGCAACATCGTCCTGCTCGTGCACCCCGGCGGCTGGGTCACGATGTACGCGCACAACAGCGCGCTCTACGTCGTCGCAGGCGAGCGCGTCCCCGCAGGCGCCGTGCTCGCAGAGCTTGGCTCGACCGGCATCAGCCGCGGGCCGCATGTGCACTTCGAGTTCATGTACGGCGGCAGAAACTGCGACCCCGCGGTGCTCTTCCGCCCCGGGATTCAGTACCGAGTCGGCCACGTCGCGCCGATGGCGTACGCGACCTGGACGAGCGCGAGCAACAAGCCCGCGCGCGTCGTCTGCAACCCGCGCCGCAGCTATCCGCACTCGGTCGCGAGCGAAGACTCCGGGCCCGACGAGGCGAGCGGCCCGCGCTGAGCGTTGGCGTTCGCTCCTTCGAGCCGCGCTCGGACACGCCTCGCCTGCCGAGCCTACGGCACCTCGACGGTGACCGTGCGCGCCGCGGCGCGCGCCTCGAGCTTGATCCACAGCGACGACGTCGCCGCCTCGTAGAAGACGCCGCTCGTCCCCGCGTCGAACGCGACCCGGTCCCCGAAGACCGTCAGCGCCATCGCGTCGTCACGCACCGCCCGCGGCG
>CAIUAC010000045.1 GCA_903896985.1 uncultured Sandaracinus sp. | reverse complement strand
CGTCGCAGTCGTCGTCGCGGCCGTTGCACACCTCCATCGGCGGCACGCAGACCCCGAACGAGCCGCCCGCGCAGGTCGCGACACCGGTCGTCGCGCACGCCGTCGGGCACGCGCGCGCGCTGCCGGCCGCGCACCCTGCGTCGACCACGCCGAGGTCGGCGCGCCCGAGGTCCACGCTGCCGAGGTCGGCGCGCCCGAGGTCCACTGCCCCAAGATCGACGCGCCCGAGGTCGCCAGGACCTCCGCCGTCGAACGCGCCGAGGTCGCCGGGGCCTCCGCCGTCGAACGCGCCGAGGTCGCCAGGACCTCCGCCGTCGACGCCCGTGCGCATCCCCGCGTCGGGCACGCTGTTCGACGCGCAAGCCGCGACGAGGCACGCCGTCGCTGCGTACGCGGCGACGCTCCCCGCGGCGCTGTACCTCGCGGCCGCACATCCCGCGGCCAACCATCCCATCGGGCTCTCGAGGCGCATCGCGGTGAGGGTAGCCGATCCGCCCCGCGCGAGCCTCGGCCCGCGCCTCCACGCAAAAACGCCCCCGCTCGCTCACGCGAACGGAGGCGTCCTCGCTCTACCCTGCCCGCCGAATCAGGGGACTTCGTGGCCCGGGAAGAAGTACGCGATCTCGTTCTTCGCGGTCTCCGCGGCGTCCGAGCCGTGCACGGCGTTCTCGCCGATGTTCGCGCCGTGGGCCTTGCGGATCGTGCCGTCCACGGCCTTCGCCGGGTCGGTCGCGCCCATCAGCTCACGGTACTTCGCGACGGCGTTCTCGCCCTCGAGCGCCATGACGACGACCGGGCCGCGCGTCATGAACTGCACGAGCTCCCCGAAGAACCCGCGCTCCTTGTGCACCGCGTAGAAGCCCTCGGCCACCGGGCGAGAGAGGTGAATCATGCGAGCCGCCTTCACCTCGAGGCCCGCGCCCTCGATGAGCGCGATGATGGCCCCGATGCGGTGCTTCTCGACTGCGTCGGGCTTGATGATGGACAGCGTACGTTCGATCGCCATGAAAATCCGTTCTCCTGTTGCTGAGCCGGGGCTCAGGACTTCTTGAGCAGGGCGGCCATCGTGGTGCCCATCTCGGACGGGGTCGCCGCCATGTGCACGCCGGCCTCCCGCATCGCCTGAATCTTCGCGGACGCGGTGCCCTTGCCGCCCGAGATGATCGCGCCCGCGTGACCCATGCGCTTGCCCGGAGGTGCCGTCGTGCCGGCGATGAAGCCGACGACCGGCTTCTTGAAGTGCGCCTTGATGTACTCGGCCCCGAGCTCCTCGGCGCCGCCGCCGATCTCGCCGATCATGATCAGGCCCTCGGTCTTGCCGTCGGCGTTGAACAGCTTGAGCAGGTCGACGAAGTCGGTGCCGTTGACCGGGTCACCGCCGATGCCGACGCACGTCGTCTGCCCGATGCCGAGCGCCGTCAGCTGCCCAACCGCCTCGTACGTCAGCGTGCCGGAGCGCGAGATGACGCCGATGGGCCCGCCCGAGGTGTGGATGTGCCCCGGCATGATGCCGATCTTGCACTCGCCCGGCGTGATCACGCCCGGACAGTTCGGCCCGACGAGCCGGCTCTTGGTCTGCGAGTCGAGCACTCGCCGCACCCGGATCATGTCGGTGACCGGGATGCCCTCGGTGATGCAGATGATGAGCGGCACGCCCGCGTCGATCGCCTCGAGGATGGAGTCCGCCGCGAACGGCGGCGGCACGAAGATGCACGTGGCGTTCGCGCCGGTCTCGCGCACCGCGGCGGCCACGGTGTCGAAGATCGGCACGGTGTTCTCGAACTTCTCGCCGCCCTTGCCGGGCGTGACGCCGGAGACGACCGTCGTGCCGTACTCCATGCACTGCTTGGCGTGGAAGCTACCAGCAGAGCCGGTGATGCCCTGGAAGAGGACGCGCGTGTTCTTGTCGATGAGGATGGACATCGCTGATCAACCCTTGCTCTGCTGCACGAGCGCCACGATCTTCTGCGCACCATCGGCCATCGTCGTCGCCGACGTGATGGCCAGCCCCGACTCGTCGAGCATCTTGCGCCCGCGCTCCACGTTCGTGCCCTCGAGGCGCACGACCAGCGGCACGGTGAGCCCAAGCTCCTTCGTCGCGGCGATGACGCCCTCGGCGATGGTGTCGCACTTCATGATCCCGCCGAAGATGTTGACGAAGATGCCCTTCACGTCCTTCGACGTGAGGATGATCGTGAACGCCTTGGTGACGGCTTCCTTCGTGGCGCCGCCGCCGACGTCGAGGAAGTTCGCCGGCTCACCGCCGTAGTGCTTGATGATGTCCATCGTGGACATCGCGAGCCCGGCGCCGTTGACGAGGCAGCCGATGTTCCCGTCGAGCTGAACGTAGGAGAGGTCCGCCGCCTTCGCGACGATCTCCGTCGGCTCCTCCTCGGTGAGATCGCGCCACTCGTTCCACTCCTTGTGGCGGAAGAACGCGTTGTCATCGAGGTTGATCTTCGCGTCGAGCGCGAGGACGTGGTTGTCCTTCGTGAGGACGAGCGGGTTGACCTCCACGAGGGAGCAGTCTTCCTTCATGTAGAGGTCGTAGAGCGCGCTCGCGAGCTTCGTGAACTCGCCGACCGCGCCGCCCGTGAGGCCGAGCGCGAAGGCGAGCTTGCGCCCCTGATACGCGGCAAAGCCGATGGCCGGGTCCACCCACTCGCGCAGGATCTTCTCCGGCGTGTGAGCGGCGACCTCCTCGATGTCCATGCCGCCCTCGGTCGAGACCATCACGGCGACCCGCCGCGTCTCGCGGTCGAGCACGAGCGCGATGTAGTACTCCTTCGCGATCGCCGCGCCGGCCTCGACGAACAGCCGCGCGACCTTCTTGCCCTCGGGGCCGGTCTGGTGCGTGATCAGCTGCATACCGAGGATCTTCGACGCCGCTTCGCGCGCCGCCGCTGCTCCCCGGACCACCTTGACGCCGCCGCCCTTGCCGCGGCCGCCAGCGTGGATCTGGGCCTTGACGACGACGACGTCACTGCCGCTGTCGGCAATGAGCTTCGTCGCCGCCGCCTCGGCCTCATCGACCGTGAACGCGGGAACACCCGCAAGCGTCGGGACGCCGTACTTCTTGAAGAGCTGCTTGCCCTGATACTCGTGGATGTTCATCGCTGGGTTCCCTGTGGGAGCAAAGTCGCGGAGAGACGATCAGAGCTTCAAAGAGGCGTCGGTCAGCTCGCGGACCGCGGCGCCGCTCTTGTCGAGCGCGGCCTTCTCGTCGGCGGAGAGCTCGACGATGACGATCTTCTCGATGCCGCCGCCGCCGATGATCACGGGCACGCCCATGTACATATCGGTGTAGCCGTACTCGCCATCGAGGTACGCCGCGCAGGCGAGGAGCCGCTTCTGGTCCTTGAGGTACGCCTCGGCGAGCGCGAGCGCGCCAGCCGCGGGCGCGTAGTACGCGCTCGTGCCCATCAGCTTGACGATCTCGCCGCCGCCGCCCGCGGTGCGCTTGACGATGGCGTCGAGCTTCTCCTTGGAGAGGAGCTGCGTGACGGGCACGCCGTTGACGGTGCAGTACGAGAGGCACGGCACCATCGTGTCGCCGTGTCCGCCGAGCACGAGCGTCGTCACTTCCTTCGGGCTCACGCCCGCCGCCTCGGCGACGAAGCACTGGAAGCGCGCCGCGTCGAGCACGCCG
>CAIUAC010000044.1 GCA_903896985.1 uncultured Sandaracinus sp. | reverse complement strand
CGGGTGCGCGGACCGGCACCGTGCACTTCCGCGTCGTCGCGCCGGGCGCAGCGAGGGTCGCCGTCATCGGCACCTTCGACGACTGGTCGGAGGAGCGCGGCGCTCTCCGCGAGCGTGCGCCCGGCATCTTCGAGGCCGACCTCGCGGTGGCGCCGGGTCGTCACAGGTACCGCCTGCTCGTCGACGGCGAGCCGGTACGACCGCCCAATTCGAGCCGATATGTAGAAGACGGATTCGGCGGAGAGGACGCCGTGCTGGAGATGCGCCGCGACTAACGTCCTCTCGCCGAGGTATCGTCGAGGCCGCATGGCTCGTAAGCGAGCGCTGGAGGGGCGTATGCGCGTGTCGACTCGAGTGCTCTTGGTCGCTTCGATGGTCGGGCTCGCTGGGCTCGCGGGCTGCGCCGACAAGACCGTCCCCTCCACGTCCGACCTCGGCGGCGGCACGGATCTCGGCGGGGGTGGCGATCTCGGCGCCGACGGCGACGTGAGCCCGAGCGACCTCGGCCCCCCCGACGGCGCGCTCCCGACCGATGCTGGCCCGCCCGCCGATCTCGGCCCGGGCGTCGTCATCACGGAGGACGGCGGCTTCACCTGGACCTGTCGGCGCATGGCCTGCGGGAGCCACCTGACCGAGTGCGGCGACTGCGAGGACAACGACGGCGACGGACTCTTCGATGAGCGAGACCCCGAGTGCCTCGGGCCCTGCGACAACAGCGAGGGCTCGGCGCTGACCGCGGGCGTCGGCGGCGAGACCGGCGGGCCGTGTCAGTCCGATTGCTACTTCGACTTCGGCAACGGCCCCGGCAACGACGACTGCTACTGGGATCACCGCTGCGACCCGCTCTCCGTCGCGCCGAGCTACCCGCCCGAAGGCAGCGCGTGCGCCTACGACGCCTCGCGCGTCGGCGGCCGCACCTGCCCCGCGACGCAGAGCGCGACCTGCGGCGACGTCTGCCGCCCGCTCACCCCGAACGGCTGCGACTGCTTCGGCTGCTGCACGTTCGACGCGATCGCGGGGCGCAGCGCGGGCGCAGGTGGCCCCTACGTCTGGCTAGGCTCCGTGTTCGACGGCACCAACACCGGCAGCTGCACGCTCGCGGACCTCGCGGACACCTCGCTCTGCAAGCCGTGCACGCCCGTCGCGAACTGCCTCAACGACTGCGGACGCTGCGAGCTCTGCGTCGGCCGCGACCCGGCGAGCCTCCCGGCCGACTGCTTCGCCCCGCCTCCGACCGACGGCGGCACGCCGCTCGGCGACGGCGGCGCTCCCGTCGACCTCGGCCCGCCGGTCGATCTAGGCCCGCCGTCGCTGCGCTGCGCTCCTGGCCTGCAAGCCTGTGGCCTGCCGAGCGACCCGCTCTGCAACGTCGGCTTCTACTGCGTCACGGGCTGCTGCATCTCGACGTTCTTCTGAGCGACACCAGGCGCGCTCGCTCACTGGAGCAGCGCGCCACCGTCGACGATGAGCGTCGTGCCCGTCGTCCACGGGGAGTCGAGCAAGAAGAGCACCGCCTCGGCGATCTCGTCGGTGCGCCCGATGCGCCCGAGCGCGTGCGACTTCGCGAGCCCGCTCAGGTCGCGCCCGCGCAGCATCTCCGTGTCGACCGCGCCCGGCGCCACGACGTTCACGCGGATGCCGCGCGGCGCAAGCTCGAGCGCCATCGTCCGCGCCGCCGCCTCGAGCCCCGCCTTCGAGGCCGCGTACGCGAGCGTACCGGCGACCGAGCGATGCGCGAGGTTGGAGCCGAGCAGCACGACCGCCCCGCCGTCCGACAGCCTGCCCAGCGCGCGCTGCGCCAAGAGCACCGGCGCGACGAGGTTCGTGCTCAGCGTCGCGCCGAGGTCCTCGTCGGTGATCGCGCCGAACAGCGCGTGCCGCGCGATCCCCGCAGAGAGCACGAGCGCGTCGAGCCCACCGAGCACGGCGACCGCGGCGTCGAGGAGCCCCGCGCGCTCCTGCTCGCTCGTCACGTCCCCAGGCACCGCGAAGATGCCGCCCGCGCCGCCCTCCTGCTTGCTCTCGGCGACGAGCTCCGTCAGCGCCGCGACGTCCCGCCCGCACGCCGCGACCCAGTCACCGCGCGCCGCGAGCAGGACCGCGACCGCGCGCCCGATGCCTCGGCTCGCGCCGGTGACGAGCACACGCTGCGGGACCTTCGAGGGGGGAATCGTCACGGGGCCTCCGGGGGGCGTTGCCAAGCGGGCTCGGGCGCGATGTCCGCGGGCTCGCCGAAAACCTCGACTTCGTCGCTCTGATCGAAGCGCGGCGCGTCCACGCAGAGGATCGTCTGCCAGCCGTCGGTCGGGTTGTCGTAGCGGTGCGCCGCGCCGTGCGGCCAGCGAAAGATCGTCCCAGGCGCGACGGGCTTGCCCTGACAGAGCAGCCCATCACCGAGCACCATCTCGCACTCGTGCATCACGCGATGCTCGTGCAGCGGGATGCCGCCACGCGGCGCGACGTTGAGCCGGTAGATCCCCGCGTCGCGCGTCTCGTGCACGATGTCCACGGTGCCGAACGCCTTGCGCTCGTGCCGCAGCACCGCCCACGCCGCGTCGCGCTCGATCGTCAGCGACGGCACGCCGCGCCCCCCGAGCGCCCGCGGCTTCGTCAGCGTCAGGCGCACGCGCTCGATCTGCGCGCGTCGCTCGCCGACCGCAGGCGGCGCGAGCAGCAACTTCGCGAGCGAGTGCGCCGCGGTCTCGAGCAGCCTGAAGTGACAAGCCTCGAGCAAGAACGCGATCTGCGAGGTGACCGCCGCGTAGTCCACCGTGTCGCGCAGCCGCTCGTTCACCGCCGCCGCCTCGGTCGCCGCCTCGAGGGCGACGTCGACCCGCAATTGTTGGGGCGTGTCGCGCTCGCGCCCGTAGGCGCCGACGACGCACTCCACCTCGAGCCCAGCGATCGTGATGAGGTCGCGCACGGCGCCCACTGTCGGCCCGGTCACGCGGCGCGTCAACGCGGGCCGAGACAGCCGCGCGCGCCTCGCTCCGACGCGCCGCAGGCGAGCTCTGCCGTTTTCTTGGGATGTGATCTTG
>CAIUAC010000043.1 GCA_903896985.1 uncultured Sandaracinus sp. | reverse complement strand
GGAGTGCGCCAAATACCCCTCTCCACGAACGTGGAGAGGGGGAGTGCGTGCAGCTCGCGCATTGGGCGGGAGAGGCAGGAGTGAATCGACTCGCGGGCTCGTGGCGCGTCAGGCCTACTTCGTGGCGATGATGATCCGCGCCCCGTTCGGGAACTGCGCCGCGAGCTCGAGCTCGCCGCCGAGCGCCGCCACGTAGCGGCGTAGGGTCGAGATGGCGATCACCTCGAGGTCGTCGCGGTTCTCGATGCGGGAGATCTCCCCTTGAGGAATGCCGCTCGCCTTCGACACATCGTTCTGCGTCTTGGCGGCGGCCGCACGCACGCCCGCCAGCGGCAGGACGAGCCGCTTGCCGGCGTGCCGGCTGGGGCCGCGCTTCATCTTCGACTGGTCGAACGCCGGCTCGTCGCGGTCCACGGTCTTCTTCTTCGCTGCGGTCGACATGGGCTCACCTCTTGGCAAATGCCCGGCGCTCGACCGGGGTGGCGCGACGTGCGCTGATGATGCGGGTACGGACGGCGGTGTCCGTGGTGACGACGAGCAAGACGCGCGCGGCGGCGGAGAAACCGATCGTGACGAGACGGGTCGGGTCGCCCAAGTCGGCGCCCTCCTGAGTGTCGCTCGAGGCGAACACGGAAGCGGCCTCCTCGAAGTCGACACCGTGCTTGGCGAGGTTGGCGGTGGCCTTGTCCGTGTCCCATTCGAAGTCGCCGTACACCGACGTCGCTATACCTCCATAATGTGTCATGATACATATCAGTCAAGACCTATCGCGCAAGCTGCCGCCGCGGCTCACGGATACGGGCAGGTGACCCTGGCATCGTTCACCGGCCGACGCTGAGCGCGGCCATCTCGCTCGTGCTGCGCCTACTCGGCCGCGACCCCGATCCGGCGAAGAGCCGCGAGCACGTCCTGCTCAGCGTCCTCGCCGAGCGTCGGCTGGTCGCGGGCGACACCGCGGCGCGTGGGGCGCACGGCGGTGTTCGGCCCCCCCTCAATCCTCTCCCCGCAAGCGGGGCGAGGAGGTCGGAGGGCGCGACCTCAACGACATCGTGGGCTCGCCGCGGCGCTCAGCACGCTGCTCCGGCGCGCGTGGCGCGGGAGGCGGAGGCAAAGTAGGGTGGCGCGCGTGAGCGTGCTTGACGGTCAGTCGATGATCGCCCCGGGCTTCGAGGCGCTGCCGCTGCGCACGCCGACGGTCCCGCCGGCGACGCACACGAACGCCTATTTGGTCGGCACAGGCGACCTCGTGCTCGTCGATCCGGGGTCGCCCTATGCGGACGAACTCGACCGCGCCGTCGCGTGGGTCGAGGCGCATCTGCGCGACGGCAAGCGCCTGCGCGCGATCCTCGCGACGCACCATCACCCCGACCACATCGGCGGTGCGAGCGCGCTCGCGCAGCGCCTCGGCGCGCCGCTCTGGGGGCACGCGGCGACGCTCGAGCGGCTCGCGGGGGCGGTGTCGTTCGACCGCACGCTCGTCGACGGAGAGGTGCTCGCGCTCGATGGCGACGTCCCGCTGCGCCTGCGCGCCGTGCACACGCCGGGGCACGCGCCGGGGCACCTCTGCTTCTACGAGGAGCGCTCGGGCGTGCTGCTCGCTGGCGACATGGTGGCGAGCGTCGGGACCATCCTCGTCGAGACGACCGACGGCGACATGGCGCAGTACCTCGCGTCGCTCGCGGCGATGGACGCGCTCGAGCCGACGATGCTGCTGCCGGCGCACGGCGGGCCGATCCACGCGGCGCACGAGAAGCTCACCGCGTACCTCGCGCATCGGCTCGCGCGCGAGGCGAAGATCCTCGCGGCGCTGCGCG
>CAIUAC010000042.1 GCA_903896985.1 uncultured Sandaracinus sp. | reverse complement strand
CGCCGCTGCCAGCGCCCGCACCGGCGACGCCCGCGCAACCTGCGCGCACCGCCAAGCAGAAGCCCGAGCGAGAGAAACGCTCTCGCCGGGAGAAGCGGCAGCAAACGGAGAAGACGGAACGCGAGCCCTCGCTGTCGCCGCGAGCCGTCCGCGCCACCGCCGAGACGCTGCGCGCTCCGCCGTCGACGCCGAGCGCGCAGGTTCCGATCGCCGAGGAGGTCGTACCGCGCGCGCCGTCCGACGAGGCGGCTGTGCACGTCCATGGCGCGAAGCCGCCGGGGCTCTCACAGAACGTGCGCACGCTCGCCCTGCTCCTCGTCGGTGCGCTCCTGGGCGCGGTCGCGACAGCGCTCGCGCTGAGGCACTGACCCGCTGACGCAATGACCCGCTGACGCACTGCCCCCCCGACGCACTGACCCGCCGCGTCGCTGACGCGCGGCACGGCGTGGCACAGCCGCGGCACGGCTGACCGACGGGCGACGACGCGGCGTGCGCAACGCGCGCGGGCAAATCAAGCGATGCGTCGCCTTTCGTGGAGCAAGGCGTGCGCTGGCACGCACCTCGCAGACGCACCTCCCATGACTTCATGGCGCTGGCTCGCACCGCTCGCGGTCGCTCTCGCGCTCGGGTCCGCTTGCTCTCCGACGCTCTCCTCCCTCGAGCCGGCGCGCACGATCCCCGCGGGCCATGTGCAGGTGACGAGCGGGCTCGAGGTCTCCTTGCCGAGCGGCGACGTGCGCGACGCGCTCGAGGGCGCGCGCGGCATGGGGCACGGCGGCGGGGCGCTCTCTCCGCAGGACGCGACGACGCTGGTGCGCGCGGGCACGGCGGTGGTCGTGCAGCCCCCGTCGGTCGGCGGGAGCGTCTCTGCGGCGGTGGGCCTCTCGCAGCGGTTCGCGCTCAGCCTACGCGCGAGCGGAAACGCCGCGCGCGCCGCGGTGCGCTGGCAGTTTCTGCGCGTCGCGCCGGGCTTCTACGGCTCGCTCGGCGTCGGCGTGAGCACCTACTTTTACGGCTTCCCGGTGCAGCAGTTCGTCTCGGACCTCACGCTCGACGACTTCTCACGCGTCGAGCTCGATGTGCCGCTGAGCTTCGGCGTCAGCGGCAAGGTGGGGCACCTCTGGTTCGGGCCGAAGCTCGTCTTCTCGCGCTACGACGCGCACCTCACCGCGTGCCTCTCTCCAGGCGACAGCGGCTGCGCGCGCGAGGCGACGCTCGGCGTCGGCGGCACGGCGTTCTACGTCGCGGGACAGCTCGGCGCGGCCATCGGCTGGAAGCGCGTGTGGTTCGCCGCGGAGCTGACGGTGGCTTACGTCAGCGCGGGCGCGGACGTCGAGCTCTCGATGGGCGGGCACTCGAGCTCGCACCACATCAGCTCGGACGGCGTCGTGCTGCAGCCCGCCGTCGGGCTGCTCGTCTGGCTCTGAGCCGTGCGCGAGGGCGCAGCGCCGGAATGACGCGCCGCGGCGCGCTTTACGCTTTGCCTCAGCGTCGCGCGCGAGTTGCGCGGTCCGCCCCAGAGCGTATCCCTGACGGCCCCCGCGGCCGCCCCGCCACGCCTGGAGTCCTCGCCATGTTTCATCGGAAGAGCTCTCTTCGGAAAGGCGCCGCGTGCGCCCTCCCGCTCGTCTTCATCGTCGCCTGCAGCGCGTCGCATCCGGTGTCGACGCCGTCGACCGACGGCGGGACGCCGCCAGACGCGGTCATCAGCCCGGACTTCGGCCCGCTCGCGCTCGACGCAGGCCCAAGCGTGCCCGACGCGGGCCCGGCGCCCGACGCGGGTCCGCTCACGTGCGGTCCGGACGACCGCGTCACCGCCCTCGTCTACTACGGGACGACGGCGCCGACGGTGCTGCCGCTGACGCCCGGTCAGGTGCTCGCGCTCGTCGACTTCGGCTTCTGCTCGGGCACGTTCATCTCCGACGAGTGGGTGTTGACGGCGACGCACTGCACGATCGCGGTCGGCGCGCGCCTCTGCGTGGGCCCGAATCCGCTCGCGGCCGATGTGTGCTTCACGGCCGATCGCGTCGTCGACAACCCGAGCGCCGACCAGACCCTCGTGCACGTCGACGCGCCCGCGTCGTCGCGCATCCCCGCGCTCGAGCCCATCCCCGTGATGACCGAGGTGATCGACACGACCTGGCTCGG
>CAIUAC010000041.1 GCA_903896985.1 uncultured Sandaracinus sp. | reverse complement strand
GGACCTGCTGCCGCTCGACGTCGAGAAACTCAACGGAGAGCGCGGTCGGAAGCTCGTCGAGCGCATGGCCGAGGTCACGGTCCCTGATTCACCTCTCCTACTGCGGCTGAGAGCCGTAGCCTCGATCGCCGCCCAAAAATCTGGACTCGGGCACGCACTTCGACATCTGCCGCAGTCGCTGTTTGACCCAGTGCTCGCTTGGGCTGCGGGGCGTCCGCTCGACTCCCTTGACGAGGCGCGTCTGGCGCCCGCGTGGGCGTTTGTGTTCGGAGCGAATGCGTTCCGCTATCGCACAATCTTCGGCGACACCTTCGAGCGAATGGCCTTCGAGGTGGCCAATCGCGCTTCGGATGCCACGGCCGCGTTTCCGCTCGAGGCGATCGCCGCGGGCGCGCGAGGCGCGTGGCCAACTCTCTCCCGAGGTCGGCAGACTGTCCGCACCATCGCCTCCGATGGTGACAAGCGAGACCTCGTTCATGACAACACGGCTTGCTGCCTGCTGGTCGTACAGGAGATCCCATTCGAGTTGCCGCCCGATCAGCGCATGGACTGGGAGCACTTCTTCCCGAGCGCGCGCGTCGACGACCACCTTCGATGGAAGAAGGAGCACGGGAAGGCGAGGCTTCAGCGTCATCCCGACTCGTGGTGCGTCTCGAGGGCGGGCAACCTCATGGCCCTCGATGAGGGGTTGAACCGGAGTGCAGGCAAGCAGTGGCCGGATGAGAAGCTCAAGAAGTACCAAAACGCGCACCACTGGCCGCCGAACCTGTTCCTATCGGACGCTGAGATGGACACGCTCACTCGCGCCTGTGAGGCGCTTCGCGATGGGCGCGTGCCGGAAGGAGCTGGACTCCTCGCGGCCTACGTCCGAGAGCGCGAGTTACGAATCTTCGCAGACGTGATGAGACGGTTCCCGGGAATGGCGCTTCTTGCCAATGGGCCCGCCGTCGAGTAGGTCACTCGAGGGCGGGCTAGATGGCAGTTGGGAGCGGCGCTGTTACACCCTCTGCTACAGCCGTTTCGCGAAAGACCCCTAAAATACTGAGACTTTTCAGTATTTTATTCCGCCTGAAGGGATTGAAAATCCCCGTGTCGGCGGTTCGATTCCGTCCCTGGGCACCAAAACCCCGCAAAAAGCGGGGTTTTTTGTTCCGTCGCCGTCCCCTCGGACCCCGGCCGACCCCCTAATCGTGACCCGCTAGAGACAGTCCACGAGACACCCATCCGATCGCGGAAGTCCATCAAAGGACAGGGGAAATGACTTGAGGCGTTGGGCCGACTGTAACGCATTCTCGAGCCGGCGCCGCGACGAACCGCCGAGCGCCGGCCGCGCCGGCGAGCTCGCCCCTGGCACCCTCTCGGCGGGGGTCACCGAGCCCGGTCGCGACGACTGACAAACGTGCACGCGCGCGCACGGCGCCAGACACGCGCGCGCGTCGTGGCGCAGCGTGTCCGAGCATGTCCGCGGCTGTCGGTTCGCCGGAAGTGAACCCCTGTGTCGAGAGGCCGCGCGGAGCCCCCTCGGGCGGCGCCGCGGAGGATGCGCGCGGACGGCGACCGGCGCAAATTGTCTCTGAAAGTTGGAGACAGTCGGCGGCGCACCGACGAGCACGACGGCATCACGAACCCAGATCGTCGCGAGCCGGGCGGGCGCCGTCGGGGCGTAGGCGGCGGCAGCCAGCTCGCCGGCGATAGCGTACTTCTCGTCGGATTTTGCGAGACGACCAAGCAGCATCGAGAGGCCCCGGGGCTCGAGGTACGTACGGAGCCGTCCCCGCGACTCGATGGGAGCCTTACCAGCCCAGCGCCGAAGCAGCGCAGCCCAGTCCACGCTCGCGATGCGCCCGCGGCCGGCCCGCGTGATGAGGGTCTCGGAGTCGAGGAGGGCGAGCACGCGCGTGGGCGACGAGGAGATCGACCTGCTCGTGAAGAGCGAGTGGGGCCGGCTCGTCGTCGAGTTCAAGGGCAGCGCTGCGACGGCGTCGGTGCGCGGCGCCATCGAGCAGGTGCGCCGACTGGCCAGCGCGCCGCACGAAGTGCTCGGCTCGCGCGTGCAGCACGCCATGACTGGCCTCGCGGGTGCCTGGCTGCTGACGAAGTTCGCGTCGTTCCGCATCGCGACGACCTTCCTCACGGAGCCGCCGAGCAAGCGACTCCTCAGCGATCTCGGCTTCCGCGAGGAGCCCCGAGGCGCGAACACCTGGCTCGTGCTTCCCAACGACGACGGCGTCTTCGACGGCCAGGAGAAGATCGACGGCGTGGCGTGTGCCCATCCCGCGCAGGACTTCCTCGACCTCGCAGGTCACCCCGAGCGCGCCAAAGAGGCGGCCGACGAGGTCCGCAAGCGCAAGCTTCGCTGGACCCCACGATGATCCCGAAGCCACGAACGGAGGACGGCTAGTCGCCCAAGCGTGCGGCTCATCCGTTCAGCTCGGTATCCTGACTCGCTTGAACATGGCGTCGCCGTCCGTCGCTTGTTATAGGGATGGTCGGTTCGCTATCACAAGGCGGGGGGTGTGTCGGCCATGTTCAACGAAGACGAGATCCGCCAGCGAGCCGGGACCTACCTGCCGGAGCCTGCGGGCTACCGTGCGTTCGTACCCGCCTCCCTACCGCCAAACCCAGCGATCGTCTTCGACGCGGCGCTGGCGTCCCTGCTCTCCAACGCAGACGTGCAGCTCGGCCGCCTCGACGGGGCCACCAGCATCTTGCCGAACCCCGACCTGTTCGTCGCGATGTATGTCCGGCAGGAGGCGGTGCTCAGCTCTCAGATCGAGGGGACACAGGCGTCGCTGACGGATGTGCTTCAGTACGAAGCGGAGGATGACGGCGTGGGCCCCGGGGCCGACGTCGGCGAGGTCGTCAACTACGTGCGCGCGATGAAGCATGGTCTCGCTCGGCTGCCTGAGCTGCCCCTGTCGCTGCGCCTCATCCGGGAGATCCATGCCGAGCTCATGCAGGGCGTGCGCGGGCAGGAGCGCCAGCGGGGAGACTTCCGCACCTCGCAGAACTGGATCGGCGCGGGTGGCTCGACGATCGCGACGGCGACGTTCGTACCGCCTGCGCCCCATCGACTCGGCGAGGCGCTCTCCAACCTCGAGCGCTTCCTTCACGACGCGCACCTCCCGCCGCTCGTTCAGGCGGCCATCGCCCACGCGCAGTTCGAGACGATCCACCCGTTCCTGGACGGCAACGGTCGGGTAGGGCGCCTCCTCATCACGTTCTTGCTCTGCCACCGCGGCGTCCTCGGCAAGCCGCTCCTCTACCTGAGTCATTACTTGAAGCAGCACCGCGCCGAGTACTACGACCGACTGCAGGCGGTTCGTATCGAGGGACGCTGGGAAGAGTGGATCGCCTTCTTCCTGCGAGGAGTCAGCGAGGTCGCGCGGTCCGCGACGGACACCGCGCGTCGGATCACCGCTCTTCGTGACCAGAACCAGCGGCTCCTCCAAGCGGAGGGGAAGGCCAGCGGCAACCTCCTCCGCGCCCTCGACGTGCTCTTCGAGTCCCCGGTCGTGACCGTCCGTCTGCTCGAGCAGCGGCTGCAGGTGACGTTCGCTACCGCGAACTCCGCAGCCTCGCGCCTCGTCGAGCTCGGCGTGCTGCGAGAGCGCACGGGCTACGCGCGCAACCGCCGCTTCGTCTTCGAGCCCTACCTCGCCCTCTTCGAGGCGGACTCTGCCATGAGCCCGTCGAGCGCCGGCCCCCCCTAGGAACGTCCGCGTGACTCTTCGCGCGCGCTAAGAACAAGCTCTCTACTAGCCAGAATCGCTCGTCAACCTCGCGCTCCCCCGCGTGGCCGCCCGGCGCTATCTTCACCCGCATGTCGAGGCCCGCCCGCTTCGCCCCGCCGCTCGCTCATGGCGCGCTCACTCCGCCGCGCGCCCATCCTCGCTGGCCCAAGTGAGCTGGAGCTTCTTCCCCGTCGCCGCGCACTCGCGCAGGTAGAGGTTGATGAGCGTCTGGTACGGGATGCCCAGCTGCTCGGCGAGCCCGTTGAAGTAGTCGATCGTCGAGTGATCGATGCGAATCGTGACCTGCTTCTTGAGCCGCTTCGCGTAGGGGTTCTTCTTCGCGTTCGAGAAGTCGTAGCTCGTCAGTGACGTCTCGGGTCGCGGCGCGCCCGCGGTCATCTCGGCGCGGACGCTCTCCCACGTCACCCCGACAACGCCCGCGCGCTCCATCGCCTCGAGCCGCCGATCGAGTTCCCTGCGGAGCTCATCAGCCCGCGGGAAGTCATCGGGGCCGAGGCTCTCCGAGAGTTCGTCGATGAGCGCGAGCTTCTCATCGACGCTGAGGGAGCCGAGATCGAGCGCGGGCTTTGCCACTCGGCAAGGATGCGCCGGTCGGCGCCCGACCGCGAGGGGGAGTCGCTCCTCGATGCGTTGGCCCGACGCCCCGATCGTCAGTCCCGACCCGCCTCCCTCGTCGCCGAGATCACCGCACACCTCCGCCACCCCATCGACTACCCTCTCACCCCACGCCCCATGACGGACCCGTTGCGCGCACCGTCCCCCTTCCTCGCGCTCCCCGCGTCCGTGCACGTCGCCGGGAACGCGCTCGCGTTCGCGGTGCGCGACAAGTACGCCGTCTCCCCCGGCCACACCCTCGTCATCCCGCGCCGCCTCGTGCCGACGTGGTTCGACGCCACGCCCGAAGAGCAGCGCGCGCTCTTCGCGCTCGTCGACGAGGTGAAGCGGCAGCTCGACGC
>CAIUAC010000040.1 GCA_903896985.1 uncultured Sandaracinus sp. | reverse complement strand
GTCGGCGCCGCGCAGCATCAGCCGCCAGCGGAAGCGCGCGCGCAGCCGCACGATCGGCGCAGGCGCCGGCCCGAGCACGCGCACCAGCCCGCGCTTGACGGCGGGGTGCGCCCGCGCGACCCGCGCGAGCTCCTGCGTCACCGCCTCCGCCTGCCCCTCGTCGCCCGCGTCGACGCGCACCGCGACGAGCCGCGAGAACGGCGTGTACCCGAGCTCGCGCCGCGCCTCGAGCTCCACCGCGTAGAAGCCGAGGTAGTCGTGGCGGCTCGCCTGCACGATGGCCGAGTGCTCGGGCTGAAACGTCTGCAGGATGACGCGCCCCTCCTCTTCGCCGCGCCCCGCGCGCCCCGCGACCTGCGCGAGCAGCTGAAACGTGCGCTCCGCCGAGCGAAAGTCCGGGAACGCGAGCGACTGATCCGCGAGCACGACGCCGACGAGCGTGACGCCCGGCAGATCGTGCCCCTTCGTGACCATCTGCGTACCCACCAAGATGTCGAGCTCGCGCCGCCGCATCCGATCGAGCACCGCCTCGACGCCCTCGACGCCCGCCGCCGTGTCGCGATCGAGCCGCGCGACGCGCGCCGGCGCGAAGGTCTGCGCGAGCGCCTCCTCGAGCCGCTCCGTCCCCAGCCCGATCGGCTCGAGCCCGAGCTCGCCGCACTTCAAGCAAGCGCCCGTCGAGGGCGCCGCGAAGTCGCAGTAGTGACAGCGCAGCGCGCGCGCGCGGCGGTGCTCGGTGAGCGTGACGCTGCACGCCGGGCACTCCATCACCTCGGAGCACGCCGGGCAGCGCAGCGTCGGCGAGAAGCCGCGCCGGTTGAGGAACAAGATCGCCTGCCCCTGCTGCGCGAGGCACTTCTCGAGCGCGCGATGGAGCGGCGTCGTGAGCAGCGGGTGCCCGCTCGGCGTGCCCTTGTACCGCGCGAGATCGACGATCTCGACGGCGGGCAGCGGGCGCGGCGTCGCGCGCTCCGGCAGCGAGAGCCGCGTCAGCTTGGCGCCCTCCGAGAGGCTGTACGTCTCGACGCTCGGCGTCGCGCTGCCGAGCACGCACACGGCCCCCGCGCGGTGCGCGCGCAGGAGCGCGAGGTCGCGCGCGTGATAACGAAAGCCCTCCTCTTGCTTGAACGACGGGTCGTGCTCCTCGTCGACGACGATCACGCCGAGCCGCTGCACCGGCGCGAAGATCGCCGAGCGCGCGCCGATCGCGAGCGTCACCTTCCCGCTGCGGAGCGCCCGCCAAGCGTCGTTGCGCTCGCGCTCCTTCAGCCCGCTGTGCAGCACCGCGAGGTCGTCCCCGAAGCGCGCGCGAAAACGCCCGACGAGCTGCGGCGTGAGCGCGATCTCCGGCACGAGCAAGATCGCCCCGCGTCCCTGTTCGCGCGCCTCGGCGATCGTGCGCAGGTAGACCTCCGTCTTCCCCGAGCCCGTCACGCCGTGCAGCAAAAAGCCGTGATAGCCGCCCGCGTTCACCGCGCCGACGAGCGCGTCCATCGCCGTCTGCTGCGCGGCGTTCGGCACCGGCGCGACGTCGCGCTCGACGGGCACGGCGAAGTAGCGATCCGCGACGACCTCGCGCTCCTCTGTCGCGACGAGCCCGCGCTTGACGAGCGCGCGCAGCACCGTGCGCGGCTCCTCGAGGTGCTGCCGAAGCTCCGCGAGCGTCACCTCGCCGCGCTCCTCGAGCAGCGCCAAGAGCGCCCGCTGCCGCTCCCCGAGGCGCGCGTCCCCGACAGGCTCCGGCGTGCGCCGGGCGATCAGCTCGGTGCGCGTGCCGAGCGCCGCGCCGGGCAGCGCCTCGTCCTCTTCGAGAAAGCCGTGCTCCCGCAGCCTCGAGAACGCCTCGCGCGGCAGCGCGGGGGTCGCCGCGCGCAGCACCTCGCCCACCGGATGCAGGTAGTAGTCCGCCGCCTCGACGAGCAGCGCGAGCAATTCCGCCGGGAACACGGGCTCCGCGTCCACGATCCCCGCGATGCTCCGCACGCGCCCGCTGCTCGGCGCCGCCTCGGCGCGCCCGAGCACGATCCCCGGCAATTTGCGCGGCCCGAACGGCACGGCGACGCGCACTCCAGGCGCGATCTGCGCCACCAGCGCGGGCGGCACTCGGTACGTGAAGCGCCGCCGGATGGGCACCGGCATCGCGACCTCGACGAGGTACGCGTCCGCGTCGAGCGGCTCGACCTCGCGCTCAGCGCCGCGCGTAGAAGACGGCGCGCGCGGCGGCTTCGGTCGCGGCGCGCCCGTGTCGAACAGCGTCGTCAGCGGCGGCTGTATCGGCGGCTTCGTCAACGCGGCTCGCCTGCGCCGCGCCCCTCGGACGCCTCGCGCTCTTTCCACGCCGCGTGCAGCACGGCGGCGACCGCCTCGTAGAGCGCCTCGGGGATCTCGTCGCCCTCCTCGAGCCCGAAGAGCGCGTGCGCGAGCGGCACATCCCGCAGCACCGGCACGCCCGCCTCCTCGGCCGCGCGGATCATGCGCTGCGCGAGCTCGTCCATGCCCTTCGCGAGCAGCTCCGGCGCCTCTTGCTCCGCGGCCTCGTCGTACTTCAGCGCGATGGCGAGGTGCGTCGGGTTCACGACGAGCACGTCCGCCCGGCGCACGCGCTCGAGGACGCCGTGCTCGAGCAGCTCCCGCCGCAGCCGCTCGCGCTCGCCCTTCGTGTGCGGGTCTCCGTCGCTCTCCTTGTGTTCACGCTTCACCTCGTCCTTCGACATCTTCTGCTCTTCCAGAAATTGCCAGCGCTGGTAGAGCACATCGAGCACGGCGATGACGGCGAGCGCACCGCCCGCCCGAAAGAGCAGCGCCGAGCTGAGCGCGCCGGCACCCGAGAGCGCCGCCTGAGCGTCCGCGCCCGTCAGCGCGAGCGTGCCGCGGAGCCCATCGCGCAGGCTCGAGTACGCGACCCAGCCGATCAACGACAGCTTGAGCAGCGACTTCAGCAGCTCGATCAGCTGCTTCTTCGAGAACAGGTTCTTCGCGCCCGAGATCGGATCGACGCGCGAGAGTTGTGGCGCGACGGCGTCGAGCGCGAGCATCGGCCCGACCTGCAAGAAGCTCGCGAGCGTGCCCGCGACGAGCGCCGCGACGAGCACCGGCGCGACCGCCCGCAGCCCGAGCCCCAGCACCGTCTCGAGCACGGCGCCGGGCGACGCGACGAGCCCGCCCTCGATGCTGCGCAGCACGAGCGCGAAGCTCGCGCGCAGCGCCTCGAGCAGCGGCGTCCCCGAAAACGAGAGCGCCCCCGCAGCCGCGAGGACGACCGCCGCCGTGCCGAGCTCGCGGCTCTTCGCGACCT
>CAIUAC010000039.1 GCA_903896985.1 uncultured Sandaracinus sp. | reverse complement strand
GACTCACACGGATCGTGCGCGCCGCCCGTGCCCTCGGGCTCACAGACGCGCGCCGGGCTGCAATAGAGCCCTCCCGCGCACTCCGCGCTCAGCTGACACGAGTCGCCGTTGAGCGAGGTGCCCGTCGGCTCACAGCTTCCCGCACGACACGTCAGCCCAAGGCGGCAGTCGGGGTCCCCCGCGCAGACATGACCGACGCCGCCGAGCGTCTTGGCGGGGGTGCTGCCACAGCCGCTCAGCGCGAGGAGCGCGAGCGCAGAGGCGACGACGACGCGGACGCTCAGGGACGAAAAGCGCATGCGCCATGCTACTGCACGGCCCCCGCGCGGAACAGCCGTTCTCGGCGCCGCCCGCGCCTCAGAGCGCCGTGAATTGCGGCATCGACGAGAAGCGCTGCAGGTGAAAGTCCTCGTCGCCGAAGAGCGCGCCGAGCGCCTGCATGCGCTTGAAGTAGAGCCCGAGATCGTGCTCGTCCGTGACGCCGATGCCGCCGTGAAGCTGCGTGCCCTCGCGCACGACGAAGTGCCCGCTCGCGGTCAGCTGCGCCTTCGCCTTCGAGATCTCGTACGCGCGCTCGTCGGCGGGCGCCGTCGTCTTGATCGAGGCGAGGATGCTCGTCGACTTCGCGAGCTCCGTCTCGATGAACATATCGACCGCGCGGTGCTGAAGCGCCTGAAAAGTCCCGATCTTCACGCCGAATTGCTCGCGCGTGCGGAGGTACTCGACGGTCATCCAGAGCACGGTGCGCATGATCCCCGCGCCCTCCGCGCAGGCGGCTGCGGCGCCGAGATCCATCACCTCGTCGAGCACGTCGGCGGCGGTGCCCGCGCTGCCGAGCAGCTCCGCCGTCGCGCCGTCGAGCTTCACGATCGCGGCGTGCCGCCCGTCCATCGTCTGGACGCGCTGCGTGTGCACGCCACTCGCGCCCTTGGCGACGGCGAAGAGCGAGAGCCCTGCGCGCTCGCCCGGCTCGCCCGAGGTGCGCGCGCTGACGACGAGGTGATCTGCGGCGTGCCCGTTGAGCACGAAGTACTTCTCGCCGGTGAGCGCCCAGCCGGCCCCGCGCTGCTCTGCGCGCGTGTCGACGCACGTGACGTCGTAGCGACTCCCGCGCTCGAGCGCCGCGAGGGCGAGCGAGGTGTCGCCCGCGATCATCGGCCCGAGCAGCCGCTCTTGCTGCTCCGCGGTGCCCGTCCGCAGGATGGCGATGCCCGCGAGGAGCACGCTCTCGACGAAGGGCTCCGGCACGAGCGCCGTGCCGAGCTGATCGACGATCAGCAGCACCTCGGCGAAGGTGCCGCCGAAGCCGCCGACGCTCTCGGGGAAGGGCAGCGACATCCAGCCGAGGTCGCCCATCTTCTTCCACGCGGCGCGGTCCCAGCCCGTCTCGTCCTCGCGCAGCTTGCGCGCGCGCCCGATCGGCGACTCCTTCTTGACGAAGGTCTGCGCGGTCTCGACCAACATCTTCTGATCGTTGCTCAGCTCGAAGTCCATGTCCGATTCCTCACTTCGACGGAAGGCCGAGGATCATCTTCGCGATGACGTTCCGCTGGATCTCGTTGGAGCCGCCGTAGATCGTGGACGCGCGGATGTAGTTGAACGTCGAGCCGACGAACTCCTGGTCCGCGGGCACGACGCCCGGCTCGTTGAACCACGTGAGCGACGCCGGCCCCATCACGTCCATCGCGAGCTCGAACATCTGCTGAATCACCTCCGAGCCGCGGATCTTGAGGATCGACGACTCGGGGCCAGGCGCGTGCCCAAGCTGCGCGCCCGCGAGCGCGCGGAAATTCGCCATCTCGATGGAGCGCAGCTTCACCTCCATCTTCGCGATGCGCAGGCGAATCGCCGGGTCGTCGAGCAAGCGCTTGCCGCTCGCCGTCGTCTCCAGCGCGATCTTCTTCACGCGCCGCAGCACGCGCGACGACTGCCCGACGGCGGCGATCAGCGTGCGCTCGTGCCCGAGCAGCGCCTTCGCGAGCGTCCAGCCGCCGTGGAGCGGTCCGACGAGGTTCTCCTTCGGGACGACGACGTTCTCGAACCACGTCTCGCAGAACGCCGGCGTGCCGCCCGTCGTGAGGAACGGCCTCACCTCGATGCCCGGCGTCTTCATGTCGATCAGCAAGAAGCTGATCCCCTGCTGCTTCTTCGAGGTCGTGTCCGTGCGGACGAGCGTGAAGATCCAGTCGGCGTACTGCGCGTACGTCGTCCAAGTCTTCTGCCCGTTGACGACGAAATTCCCCTGCCCATCGTCGTCGGCGCGCATCTGCAAAGACGCGAGATCCGAGCCCGCGTTCGGCTCGGAGTAGCCCTGACACCAGACCTCCTCGCCCGCGAAGATCTTCGGCAGAAAGCGCGCCTTCTGCGCCGGCGAGCCGAACTGGATGATCAGCGGCCCGACCATCATCAGCCCGAACGGCGAGAGCATCGGCGTGCCCGAGAGCTCGAGCTCTTGGCTGAAGATGAACCGCTGCGTCGCGTCCCAGCCGGGCCCGCCGACGGCCTGCGGCCACTGCGGCGCGACCCAGCCCTTCGCGGCCAGCAGCTTGTGCCAGCGCATGACGTCCGTGTGCTCGAAGTGACCGTCCACCTTCGCGATGGTCGCGAGGTCTTCCGGCAGGGCCTGGGCGATCCACGCGCGAACCTCTTCGCGGAAGGCCAGGTGCTCGGGGCTGAACGACATATCCATCGGTCGTCTCCTGAATGGCGATTCAGACGCGGCCCCGGTCTACCACAGAGGGAGGGGCCGCCGAAGCGCAAATTTCGGGAGGAGCGACCGCGCGCGCCGCGACTCAAGAGCTGTAGAACAAAGCCCCGGGTCGACGGTGAAGGGACGCGACGGCGTCGAGCTCCGGCTGTAGGGCGGGGCCTTGTGCCCCGCCGAGCGCTCGCTCTGGCGACGACGGATGGCGACGCGCGGAGCGAGTTCCGACTTCCAGGCGAGACGGTTTGATGTTGCTGGTCGCGAGGTGGCGCTCGACGGCGGAGAAGCGCGGGTGGGGCGGGCCTCCGTGCCCGCCTGCGCTCCGGCGGGCACGGAG
>CAIUAC010000038.1 GCA_903896985.1 uncultured Sandaracinus sp. | reverse complement strand
GTCGGCGATGGGCGTCGAGGCGATCGACGACCGAGCGGCGAGCGCACGCCTGCCTCGCCCGGCGCCGAGCCTGCACGAGAGTTCGAGCGGCGCGGGCGAGAGACACCCGGCGCGCTCTTGGCCCGCGACGCTCAGAACCCGTCGAGCGCCATCACGACCACGCCGCTCGTGCCGGGGATCGGGTCCTGCACGCCGGGGTCGTGCGTGGCGACCGCGACCGCCGTCGCCGCGCCTGCACCGACCACGACGACGCCGACGACGACCCAGAACCACGGGCTCGAGAGGACGCTCCCGTGCTGCCGCGAGGCCTCGCGCACTCGCCGCTCCTGCTCCGCTCGCGCGACCACGTCCTGCTGCTCTTGCCGCTGCGTCGCCTCCCTGATCGCCGCGACGCGCCCCTCGACCTCGACGCGCTTCGTCGTGTCGGGGACCTCCGCGAGGAAGCGCTCGAAGCTCTCGATGGCGAGCGCATCCCGACGCAGACGGTCCTGCGCGAGGCCGATGTTGTAGAGCAGCTGCGGGCGCTGACTGAGCCGATACGACGCCTCGAAGTGATCGAGCGCCTCCTCGTAGCGCGCCCCGGCGAACGCCTCCGCCCCGATGTCGAAGAGGCGCCGCGCCTCGTCGTCGGCGGACGGCGCGAGCGGCTGCGCGCTCGCCGCGTCGTGATGCCCGCGCGCAGGCCCCGCGGGCCCATGAGTTCGCTGCGCGCTCACGAAGGAGGGCGCGCCGACGCCGGCCAGGAAGGCGCAGAGCGCGACGCCGAGAGCGGCAGCAGCGAGGACCGGAGATCGAAGCGCCATCGGGACCTCCCTGAGACTCAGCGAGCGGCCGCCGAGCGCCGCGCACGTTACCCCACGCGCAGGCGGTTGTCGCTGCGCCCGGGACGGCAAACGCTGGCTCGAACCACACGAGAGGAGCACCCTGGCGCGCGCGTCGTCCATCGAGAAAGCTTCGCCAAACCTCATGGCCCCACCGATGTCCCGCTCAGTCAAAGGCTCGGTCCGCGCGCGCCTGCTGCCGTGGGTCGCGCTGCTCGCGCTCAGCGCCTGCGCCGCCCCCGCCGCGCGCACGGAGGTGCTCGTCGTCGTCGACGCCGATCAGGCCGTGCGCGCCGAGTCCGTGAAGCTTCGCGTGATCGTGCGCGGTGGTCGCGGCGTGGCGATGGGCGTCCTCGACGACAGGTTCTTTCGGGACTTCGACGTGACGCCCCACGCGGGTTGGCCGGTCGAGGTCGCGCTGATTCCGCTCGACGGGGATGTCGGGCGAGTCTTCGAGGTCGAGGCTGCGGGCATCGACGTCGCGCGGCGCGAGGTCACGCTCGTGCGCGCGCGCTCGGGCTTCGTCGCGGGGCACACGCTGATGCTGCGACTCCACCTCGAGGACACGTGTCGCGGCGTCGTGTGCACGACGCAGCAAACGTGTCGCGCCGGCGCCTGCGAGGACGTCCCGCTGACTCCGCCCGAGAGCCTCCCTCCCTACGATCCGATCCCCGCCGACGGGGGCCCCCCGATGCCGACCGTCTGCACGACCGACACCGAGTGCGACGACGCCGTGTTCTGCAACGGTCGCGAGCGCTGCCTCGACGGCGCCTGCGCGCCTGGGACGCGCGTCGTGTGCGATGACGGCGTCGCCTGCACGCGCGACGTCTGCCG
>CAIUAC010000037.1 GCA_903896985.1 uncultured Sandaracinus sp. | reverse complement strand
GCTGCGGCGGCGGCAGCGCCGGCGGGGCCTTCGCGCCCGCCTTCCCGGACAGCAGCGCCGCGCGCGTCACCGCGCTCTCCGCGCGCCTCGACGGCGCCCCCGCCCGCGAGGAGCGCAGCGTGATCGTCGGCACGACGCCGGGCCCCGCGGCCAAGCTCTTCGCGTGGGACTTCACGACGCGCGCGCTCCTCTGGTCGGTGCCGACGGCGACGCGCTCGGTGCCGGTCGTCGCGGGCAGCGTCGTGCTGACCGACGAGGGCAGCCGCGTCATCGGCCGCGCGCTCGACACCGGCGCGGAGGTCTACTCGACGGAGACCGACGCGCTCCACCTCGTCGGCGGCGACGGCGAGGGCGCGCTCTCGGCGTTCACGCTCTCGACCGGCGGCGGCGAGGGCGCGAGCTCCCGCATCGTGCTCCTCGAGGGCGGCGATGAGCGCTGGTCGCGCACGGCGTTCCAGGCCGTCGGCGTGCCGGCCGTGCGCGCGGGCCTCGTGCTCGTGCCGTGGGCGCACCAGAACGTCTCGGTCTTCGACGCGAGCACGGGCGAAGAGGCCGACCGCCTGCGCGTGACGGACGACGTCATCGGGCACGCGTTCATCGCGCAGAACCGCGTCTACATCGCGCAGGCGGGCGCGTTCCGCCTGACGCCGAGCCTCGCGACGGGCAGCAAGGCGCGCGCGGCGTACCTCGCGCACCACCCCGCGCGGGAGCTGCCCGGGCACCCGGCGTTCCTGCGCGACGCGTACTCGCCGCCGCCCGCGCCGGACAACGCCACGCTGCGCGTGCGCCTCGTCTGGCGCCCGACGGGCGAGGGCGAGACGGTGTCGCTCCAGGACGACACGCTCTATCTGCTCTTCTACAAGCTGGTGTTCGCGCTCTCGCCGGACGCGTCGAGCGTGCGCTGGGTGGCTGAGCGCAGCACCGACCTCGCGGGCGCGTCGGTCGAGGCGGGCGGGCTGCTCGTCGTCGACGCGGACGGCACCGTCGCGCTGCTCGGCGCAGCCGATGGGCGCCCCGTCTACACCGCGCAGCTCGGCGTGCACCCGAACGCCGCCGTCTCGTCGGGTGATCCGACGCTCGCGGGCGAGCCGACGGGCGCGGCGCTGCCGCTGCGCGATCAGCTGCTCTCGGCGGCTGAGAACACCGACGCGCGGCTGTCGCCGGCGCGCGTGCTCGCGGTGCAGCTGCTCGCCGCGCTGCCCGAGCCCGAGGTGACGACCAACCTCGTCGCCATCTGCGGCGGCGGGCGCGTGCCGCGCCTCGTGCAGCGCGCGGCGTGCGACGCGATCGGCACGCGCACGGTCGGCGGCGAGCAGGTGCTCCACGAGCTCGAGCGGCACGCGTCGTTCCTGACGGGCACGACGGCGCCCCCGACGGCGTCGCTCGCGCGCGCCGCCGTGCACCTCGAGGAGCGCCGCGCCGTGCCCGCGCTCCTCGCGCACCTGCGGGACCCGCAGACGCCCGTCGAGGAGCTCGCCGGGATCGTCGACGCGCTGCGGCTGCTCGGGGACCGCTCGGCGGCCGAGCCGCTCGAGGACTTCCTGCGCCTCTATCACGCCGAGGAGCCCGACGACGCGCTCGGCGCCGCGCTCGGCAACGCCGCGGACGCGCTCGCCGCGCTGCTCGGCCCCGTCGCCGGGGACACGCTCCGCGAGATCGCGGACGACACGCTCGGCATGCCGATGGTGCGCGGGCGGGCGCAGGCGGCGCTCGACGCCCTCGCGGCGAGCGGAGACGCCGCGCAGGCGGCGGACCGCGCGGGGCAGGACGC
>CAIUAC010000036.1 GCA_903896985.1 uncultured Sandaracinus sp. | reverse complement strand
CTACCTGCGCGGTTGTGCGCCTTCGCGGCTGCGTCTGCGCGCGATCGACGCGCACCAGTACCTGACGCTCGAGCGCTTGGTCGAGGCGCTCTTCACCGCGGACGCCGGCTGCGGCGTGGACGTCGCAGCGCTGGAGTTGCCCCGCGCGTTCGACGTCTATCTCGCGGACGAGCCCGAGGAGGTCGCCTCGCAGCTGCGGAACGCCCTGCTGCTGCTCGAGCTGGGGCCGGTGCTCGATGGGCACGGCGCGAGCCCGTTCTCACGCCTCTCGGTCGACGCGCGCGCGCGCTTCTTCGAGGGTTGGATGCGCGGCGACGACCTGACGCGGCGCAAGCTCACCGTCGCGCTCCGCAAGTTCTTCAACCTCAGCCTCTACGATCGGCCGGAGCTGTGGCCGCACCTCGGCTATCCCGGGCCCGCGTTCGGAGGGGCCGAGTGAGCGGCGCGATCCTCGACGCCTCGCGCGCGGCGCTGCTCGACCGCAGCGTGGAGATCTGCATCGTCGGCTCAGGCTGTGGCGGCGCGACCGCCGCGCAGGTCCTCGCGGAGGCGGGGCACGAGGTGCTCGTGCTCGAGGAGGGCTCGGATCGCACGGGCCGCGCGCTCACGCAGCGCGACGCCGCGATGTACGACGCGCTCTACATGGACCGCGGCGGGCGCGCGACAGACGACCTCGCGATCTCCGTGATGCAGGGGCGCGCGCTCGGCGGAGGCGGCGTGATCAACGCCGCCGACGTCGTGCCGATCCCCGACGGTGTGCTCGCGCACTGGGAGCGGCGCTTCGGACTCGGCGAGATGACGCGCGCGCTCGGTCCGTATCGGGAGCGCGCCCTCGCGGACCTCCGCGCGAGCCGCATCGACGAGTCCCAGGTGAACGAGGCGAATCGCCTGCTGCGAGCGGGCGCGCAGGCGCTCGGCTGGCGCGGAGAGGTGATGATGCACAACCGCCGCAACTGCGGCGGACTCGGCACTTGCCTGATCGGCTGTCCGCTCGACGCGAAGCAGGGGCCGCGCTTCGTGGCCATTCCTGCAGCCCTCAGCGCCGGGGCGAACTTCGTCCTGCGCGCGCGCGCCGTGCGGATCGAGGGCGCGACCCAAGCGACGAAGACGGTCGTCTGCCGTGTGCTCGACTCGGCGGGGCACCACGAGCAGGGCGAGGTGCGGATTCGCGCCCAGCACGTGATCGTCGCCGCGAGCGCCGTCTCGAGCGCGCAGCTGCTGTTGCGCTCAGGCGTCGGCAACGAGCACGTCGGCCAGCACCTGATGCTGCAGCCGCAGCTGCCGCTCGTCGCGCGCTTCGCTCAGCCGGTGCGCGCCTTTCGCGGGATCCCGCAGTCCTTCGCGATCACCGAGTTCGAGCAAGAAGCCCACCCGGAACACGGGCTCTGGGGCTTCCGCATCGAAGCGGTGATGGGGACTCCGGGCATCGTCGGCTCTCTGCTGCCGTTCGTCGGCGCCAAGGGCCCGCAGATGATGGCGGAGTACGACCACATCGCCGCCGCGCTGCTCCTGATTCCGGACGCGCCGTCCGGCCGCGTCAGCGTGCTGCCGTCCGGGCGAGTGCGCGTCGACTACACCGCGCGCCCGGATCTGCTCGAGCGCGCCCGCGCGGCCGTGCGCGCTGGGGCGAAGGCGTATCTCGCCGCCGGGGCGGTGGAGGTGCTGGTGCCGGTGGTGCCGCCCATCGTCATTCGCTCGCTCGCCGATCTCGAGGAGGTCGACGCCCTCGACCTGCGACCTGCCACCGCCCCGCTGCTGAGCGCCCATCAGCAAGGGACGCTGCGCTTCGCCGCGTCGCCGCGCGACGGCGCCCTCGATCTCGGCGGGCGCGTTCACGGCACCACGGGCGTCTACGTGTTCGACTCGTCGGGCTTCCCGAGCAGCGCGTCGAGCCACACGATGACGCCGATCCTCACCGTGTCGCGCTACCTCGCGGACCGCCTCGTAGCGTCCCTGACCTGAGACGGGGTCGGGCCATGTCGGGCGGCGTGGTTGTGGTTTTCGTCGCTGGAGCGGAAATGTGTTGACGCGTCACTCGGTGGCCCCGCAAGGTCGACGGTTGCTGCTGCAAAGGTCGGTGCGCGGAGGCCGTCGCCGCGCGGAGGAGTGAGCGCCTTGCATAAACCGAGATCGTTCCGTCGAATAGTTCCGCTGATCGCGCTGGCCATCGCCAGCGCAGGCTGCGCTGGGGGGGGGCCAACGGCCCGTGACGCTGGTCCCGCTGACCTCGGCGGCACGGATGGAGACGTCCTCGTCGATGGCGGGGAGGTCGATGGCGGCGGCGCTGACGGCGGCAACGTCGACGGCGGCAACGTCGACGGCGGCAACGTCGACGGCGGCGGCACCGTCCGCGGCGTCAACGCCATGGGCATCGTCGCGGGCGGCACCGTCTCGATGAGCGCTCGCTATCGCTTGGTGAGCACCACGACGTTCGGTGGTTCGACCGGAGGGAGCCCCGCTTCGTCGCAGTACGTGCTGCGCGAGGGCGTCGTCGGCTCGGGAGAAGCACCATGATTTCCAACACGCTGAGCAATCCGCTGGTCGAGAAAAGGAGCAATCGAGCGATGAGAGCACTGTGTTTGGCGGCAGCGACGGCGTCGGCGATCTGTGCGAGCGCCTTCGCGGCGAGCACCGCGTCCGCTCAGGTCCCGCAGGTGATGACCGAGCAAGGG
>CAIUAC010000035.1 GCA_903896985.1 uncultured Sandaracinus sp. | reverse complement strand
TCGTCGTCGAGGCTGTTGCACGTCTCTGCCGGCGGCGTACACGAGGCCGCGGACGCGAGCGCGCAGGCGGCCGTGCAGGTGCCGGCGCCGGTCGAGCCGCAGGTCGTGGTGCAGCTCGCCGAGGCGCCGCGCACGCACGCGAAGCCGTTGTCGGCGACGCTGTTGCAGTCGTCGTCGATGGCGTTGCAGAGCTCGGTCGCGCCGGGGTGCACGGTGCTGGCGCCGTCGTTGCAGTCGCCCGAGGTCGCCGCGTAGCCCCCCGGCAAGGTACACGCCTGGATCGGAGCGGAGGCGAGCCCGAAGTGGTCGCCGTCGGCGTCGCGGTAGAACGTCGTCATCACGCCCTCGTCGGTCATGCCGTCGCAGTCGTCGTCGACCCCGTTGCAGACCTCGGCCGCGGTCGGGTGCACGGCGGCGTTCGTGTCGTCGCAGTCGCCGCCGACCGTGATGCGCCCCGCCGGGATCGCGCAGGTCAGCTGCGCCGTCGCGTCGTCGCCGTAGGTGTCGCCGTCGAGGTCGGCGTAGTGCGTCAGCGTCGTGAAGCCTTCGTCGATCGCGCCGTCGCAGTCGTCGTCGAGCGTGTTGCACGCCTCGAGCGCGCCGGGGTGCACGCTCGAGGAGGTGTCGTCGCAGTCGCCCGCGACGGTGACGCGCCCCGCCGGGATGGCGCAGTCCATCTGCGCGCTCGCGTCAGCGCCGAATCCGTCGCCGTCGGTGTCGGCGTAGTGCGTCAGGAGCGGGAGCCCGTCGTCGGCGGAGCCGTCGCAGTCGTCGTCGCGCCCGTTGCACGTCTCTGCGACCGGGACGCACGCGTCGAGGCCGAGGTCTGCGGTGCCGGCGTCGTCGGCGGCAGCGTCGTCGCGCGGGCCGAGGTCGGTCGCGGCGTCGGCGGCAGCGTCGTCGGCGGCAGCGTCGTCGGAGCCGAGGTCGTTGGCGCCGGCGTCGTCCGCGATGCAGCGGTCCCCGACGGCGATGGAGCCAGCGGGGCAGGCGTCGCTGCCGCACGCCGCGGTGGTCAACAGCGCGGCGAGCGAGACGACGAGCGAGGCAGCGTGGAAGCGCATGGGGATCCCAGGGGTGAAACGGGGTGGCGGTGAGCGGACGTGGGGAGGGGAGGCGAGCGGGTCAGAGCACGGTGGTGAAGGCGGCGCGGGGCATGGTGGGCGTCGGGCGGGCTGCGCTCAGAGGCGGCAGACCTGAGGGACGACGGTCGTGTCGCAGGTGAAGCCGGTCTTGCAGTCGTCGTCGCTGCCGCACTCGACGGTGCAGAGGTTGGTGGTGGCGTCAGCGGCGCGGCAGACGCCGTCGGCGAAGCCCGCGGCGCCGCAGCGGGCGTCTCCGGCGGCGTCGAGGGTCATGCAGTTGGCGGCGCTGAAGTCGTTCATCGCCGGGCAGGTGGTGACGCGCAGGCCGCAGACGGTGGCGGTGACGCCGTCGAGGCTGGTCGCGGCGAGCAGGGCGCGGACGTAGGGGCGGACGGCGAAGCAACTGCCGTTGGGGGCGCCTGCGCCGCTGGCGTCGAGGCGCCAGAGGCAGTAGCTGCCGACGGGGCGGGCGGGGG
>CAIUAC010000034.1 GCA_903896985.1 uncultured Sandaracinus sp. | reverse complement strand
CCTCGACCACGCCGCTCGAGAATTGGCGCATCTACTCGAGCCTGCCGACGCTCGAGCTCGACGGGGTGCAGCGCGTGCGCGCGATCGGCAATCGTCGCGGCGGCAGCGTGCGCTTCGACTACGCGTTTCTGCCGGGTCCGTGGAGCTTCTCGGTCAACGCGCTCGTCTATGGCTTCAACGAGCAGAACGAGGACCCGTGGGACGGCGTGCTCGTCGCGCACGGCTGGCTTGGGCTGCGTCGGCACAGCGAGGTCGGAGGCGGCGGCGATTCGGCCGCGAGCGACGACGCGGGCGAGGATGGCGCGGCAGGCGACGACGACGAGAGCGACGCCCTCGGCTGGAGCATCGAGACGCTCGTCGGCGCGCGGCGCGAGACGTTCCTGCACGACCCGCCGGGGCGCGCGGCGCAGGGCGATCTCGACCGGCAGGTGCTGCACGGCGAGGTGGACGTCTCGCTCGCCGCGGGCAAGCACAGCTTCGAGATCCGCGTCGATCAGCGCTTCGAGCGCGAGCGGCTCGCCATCGAGTACTCCAACTTCACGCAGGGTGGCGTCGCGCTCACCTGGTCGTACGGCGCGCAGTTCTCGCTCTCGCCGAGCGTGCGCTGGAGCGACGAGAACCTCGCCCTGACCGAGGCTCGCGCGGACCGCTCGTACAACTTCCTCGGCGGCTCGATGTACCCCGCCCTCGAGGCGAAGTGGCACTTCACCACCGAGAACTTCGTCAGCGTGTTCGCTGGCTCGACGCCCGGCGGGCGCTTCTGCTCGGGCGGCGTGTGCCGCGACGTGCAGGCGTTCGAGGGGTTTCTCGCCCAGCTCGTGCTACGGATTTGAGCTCGCTCGGCGCGCGAATACCGCCGCCTCCCGCAACGTCCGAGGACCGACATGAAGCGCCTCCCTCTCGTCATCGCCGCCCTCGTGCTCGCCTCGCTCGCCGCCCTCGTGCCCGCGCGCTCTGCCGCTCGCGTCGGCGCGCGCCCGCCGTCGTTCACGCTGCCTGCCGTGGTCGGCGGTCCGACCCGCGGGCGCTTCGAGATGGCCGAGCACCTCGGGCATGACCCGATCGTCATCCTGTTCTGGGCGACGTGGTGCGCGCCCTGTCGGCAGGAGATCCCCTTCTATCAGTCGCTCTTCGTGCGGCACCGGGCGACCGGCCTGCAGGTCGTCGCCGTCGCGATGGACGACACCTCGACCATCACGCAGGTCGGCCCGGCGTCGCGTCGGCTCGGCGTCACCTTCCCGGTCCTGAGCGACCTCGACACCCGCGTCTCCTCGCAGATGAACCCGCGCCACGCCGCGCCGTTCAGCGTCTGGGTCAATCGTCAGGGCCGCATCATCCGCGAGCGTGAGGGCTTCTCCCTCGCCGAGCGTGAGACGATCACGCGCGAGATGGCCGAGCTCGTCGCGCGCTAGCCGGCACGGCGCTAGCCAGCACGGCGCGCGCAGCGAGTCGCCGTCACCGAGCTTCAGCGCCGCGGGCGGCGCAGCGGGATCATCGCCGGCTGCAGCTTCGGCGGTCCGAACACGCTCGCGGCGAGCTCGTCCCCTGCGTCGAGCCAGCCCTGCAGGATCTCGCGCACACGCTCGCCGAGGGGCTTGCTGGTCGAGTCATGCTTTGGGTCCGTCATCGCTCATTCACTGTGGTGATGCGCTCCCAGCCTGTCAACGTCGATGTTGGTCCGAGGGCTAGAAGAGTCCGATCGAGAAGTGGAAGGCTCCGACGGGCTCGAACGGCGCGTCCGCGACGCACTCTCGCGGGCTGAGGGACGACGGCTCGCCGCAGCCCGAGACGGGCAGGCTGCGGCGCAAGAGCACGAAGCCGTAGTCGAACGCGAGCGGTCCGACGGGCGTCGCGAGGCGCAGCCCGAGCCCCGCCGTCGGGCGCAGCTCGAAGACGTCGAGGTCGCGCGCGTCCGCCCAGACGTTGCCCGCGTCGATGAAGACGCCGCCGCCGAGGGCGCCGAGGATCGGGAAGCGCAGCTCCGCGCGCGCGAGCACGAACGCGTCGCCGCCGCGGAAGATCGCGCTCGGCGAGGCGCGCCCGCCGACGTCGTGCTGCAGCACCGTGGCGAACTCCTGGGGGATGAGCGCGTCTTGCAGATAGCCGCGCATCGAGTCGACGCCGCCGAGGAAGTACTGCCGATTCGGGTACGTCTCCGAGCGCGGGTCGACGGCGAAGATGCGCCCGATGCGGAACTGCAGCGCGAGCACGAGCCCCGTCGCGAGCGGGACGTAGCCGCTCGCGCTGAACGAGAGCTTCACGAAATTCGAGAAGAACTGGTCGCCGCTCGCGAGCTGCTCCGTCGTCAGCGAGCGGGCGTATTCCGCGGTCAGCGTCGAGAACAGGCCGCGCGTCGGCGTGAACGGGTTGTCGCGCAGATCGACGGACGTCGTCACGCTCGTCGAGACGAGCGTCGACGCGCCGCTCGGGATGCGCAGCAGGCGCGACAGGCGCGGATCGCTCGCCGCGGTCTCGCGCAGATCGGCGAGCGCGTTGCCGCCGAAGAGGCTGAGGTTGTTGTTCTCGACCGCGCCGCTGAAGGTCATCGCGAGCGCGCGCGCCGGGCGCCAAGAGAGCGACAAGACGGCGCTGTTGTTGTCGTAGCCGAACTGCCGCTCGTTGTGCCGGATGAGCGAGGCCTCGACCGAGCCGTGCACGTTCGGCAGGCCCCAGATGTACGGCGCGGTGACCGCGAGCGTGACACGCCGCTCGAGGCGATCGGCGAGCGAGAGTCGATCGAAGTAGCTCTGGATCACCGGGTCGATCAGGAAGAACTGATAGCCGAGCTGCACGCGCAGCGACGTCGAGACCGCCGTGCCGACGAGGTTGCGATAGCCGTACTCGAAGCCCGCGCGAATTCCCTGGCCGGTCGAGATACCGAGGGACGTCTCGAGGTACTGGGTGCGGCGCTCGGAGAGCGTGACGACGAGGCGCTTCTCGCGCGCGGGCAGGTCCTCGTCCTCGACGGCGATGGTCGCGCCGCTGAAGACGCCGAGCTCGAGCAGCAGCTCCTCGGACCGCCGCGCGAGGCTCGGTCGATAGAGGTCGCCCTCGTGCAGGCGCAGGCGTGAGCGCACGAGGGCCTGGCTCGTGCGCGCGAGCCCGTGAAAGATCACTCCGCTGACGCGCACCGGGAAGCGCTCGATCACGCGGAACGTGACCTCGGCGCGCGTGCGGTCGGCGCTGAAGCGAGACTCGGGCTCGACCGTCGCGTAGAGGTAGCCGAGCTCGTGATAGAGCGCCTGCATCTTGGCGCGCGCCTCTTCGACCGCGAGATAGCCGAACGGCGCGTCGCGCTCGAGGCCAGCCGCGGTGACGAGCTCACGCGCGCCGATCACGGTGTTGCCGACGACCGACACGGCGCGAAGGCGCGTCTGCGGCCCTTCGACGACCGGCACGGCGACGCGCAGCTCCCCGCTCGCGAGGCGCTCGAGCCGCTCAGGCCCGACCTGCGCGCCGAGGTAGCCCGCCGACTGATAGAGGTCCTCGATGTGCTGGAGCGCGCGCGCGTAGGTCGGCGCGTAGTAGATGCGCCTCGGCTCGACCAGCAGCGGCTCGGGCACCTCCCGGCGCCGTTGCAGCGCGCGCCCGTTCGCGCCGATCGCGTCGGCGACCTCCGAGTCGACGGGATACACGAGCGTCGCGCCCGCGACGTCCTCCTCGAGGTAGCTGACGACCTGATCGCGCAAGAAGCTCGTCTCGAAGTGCGCGGCGCCCGGGAAGTCGAGGCGCGCCACTCGGCGCTGCGCTCCGGGCGTGATGGCGATGACGAGCCGCGCGTGCCCTTCGGCCGCAGCCTCCCGTCGGATCTCGACCTGCGCGTCGAGAAAGCCGTGCCGCAGGTAGAGATCGACGATGCGATCGTGCAGCCCGCGCTCCCCGGGCGAGCCCGTCAGCCGCTCGGTGCGCACGGCGAGCGCCGTCGAGAGGGCGTCGCGCGTCAGCGGCGCGTGCCCGCGCAGCACCAGCTCGTAGCGCGGACCGATGTGCGCGCGCACGTCGATGATGGCCCCGCGCGCGTCGTCCGCGACCTCGGCCGGGCCGAGGCTCGCCTCGAGCCAGCCGTGCTCGTGCAGGGCCGCCTGCGCCGCGCGGAGCCCGTCGCCGAGCGCGCGTCGATCGACGACGTCGCCGCGCGCGAGCCCGAGCTCCGCGAGCACGAGCTCCCGCGCCTCGTCGCGCGGCGTCTCCCCTGCGAACCGCACGGCGCGCAGCCGCGCGGGGCGGCCCTCGCGCACGGCGAGCAGCAAGACCTTGCGCGCGGGATCGTCCGTGTCGCGCAGCGCCGCGGTCGCGTGCGCGACGACGTAGCCGCGCTCGGCGTACGCGCCCTCGATGCGCCGCGTGAGCTCGCCGAGCTGCTCGGGGCGCACCTCGCCGCCCTCGCTGACCTGCGCGGCGCGCAGCATCTCCTCGTCGTCGAGCACCTCGTTCCCCGAGACCTCCACGCGCAGCACGAGCAGCCGCGGCACGAGCGTGACGATCAGCCGCACGCCGCCCTCGGCGGGCTCGACCTCGAGCTGCACGTCGGCGTAGCGCTGCGAGCCGAGCAGCCGCTCCGTCGTCGCGCGCAGCAGCCTGCGCGTCAGCCGCGCGCCGAGCGCCACGCCGATCTCGTACGGCGTCACCGTGCCCGCCGTCTCGCCCGCGACCTCCACCGCCACGATCGGCAGCTCACGGAGCTCGAGCGGCACGTCCGCGCGCGCCGCCGAGAGCCCTCCGAGCGCAGCCGCCGCGCCGAGGAGCGCGAGCACCAGCCACAGCGTGCGAGCGGCGCGCCTCATTCGAATTCGAGCCGCCAGCGCAGGTCGACGCCGAGGTTGCCGAGCGACGAATTGGTCGTGTTGTTCAGGTTGTCGTAGCCCGCCTCGACGCTCGACTGGTCGTCGAGGCGCCACTCGACGCTCGTGCGGAATTCGCGCGCCTCGCCCAGCCCCGTCGTCGCCGAGAGGCGCACGCGCTCCGTGATGCGCTTGCCGATCGAGATCTGCGGCTCGGAGCGGTTCGTCCGCAGCGAGTAGCTGCTCGAGAAGCGGAAGTCGTCGATCACGGGCACGGCGTTGCGCACCTCGCGGTCGACGCCCGTCACCGTCGCGAGCGCCTCGAGCGCCGCCGTCTGCCCGAGCGAGCCCGCCTGAAGCTGCTGCGCCTCGGCGCGCGTCATGCCGATCGTCAGCAAGAGCGCGATGTCCTCCTGCGAGAGCTCGGGATCGCTCTGCGTCTCGAGCCGCAGCGAGTCGCCAGTGCCGTACGCGTGCAGGAGAATGCGCCACTGCGGCACGCTGAAGTCGCCGCTGCGCCGGATGATCGTCGCCGCGCGAAGATCGAACTCCGGGTCGATGCGCGCCTCGTCGCTGAACTTGATGAAGCTCCCGCGCTGCACGTCGAACGTCGCCGACCGGAAGCGCGCGACGCCGCGATCGATCGCGAGCCGCCCGAGGATGCCGAAGCGCTGATCCGTGCCGACGACGCGGAACGGGTGCTCGGAGTCGTCGATCGAGAGCTCCGCGTCGAGCAGGTTGTTCTGCACGACGATCGGCGCATCCGAGACCACGCGCAGATCGAACGCGACGTGATCGTTGTCGGGATCGTACTGCTCGACCTCGGTGCGCGAGCGGTGCGAGAACTCCGTCAGCGTCTGGAAAAAGTGCACCGGGCGCGTGTAGAGCAGGCGCGAGACGCGGAGCGTGCCGGTGACCTCGGGCAGGCGCGCGCCCTCTTGCCAGCTCACGCGCGCCTCGCCGCCGAAGCCGAGCTCGAGCCCTTCGATCGGCGTCAGCGAGAGGTCGCGCGTCGTGACGTCGACGTCGAGCGACGCGAGCCCGCGATGCTCGATCGTCGCCGTGCCGTGCGCGTCCACGCGACCGCCGGCGACCCGCGCGTGGAAATTCTCGAGGTTCACGATGCGCTGGCTGAACGTCACGCGCCCGGAAAGATCCTCGATCGGCTCGGGAAACGCGAGCGAGCGCAGCGAGGCTCCGCCGACCGTCGCGACGCCGTAGACCTCCGGGTTCGCCGCGGGACCCGAGAGCCGCACCTGCACGTCCACCGCGCCGCGCGCCTCGACGATCGACGGCGACACGCTCGCGAGCAGCCCGAGGTCGACGCGCCCGTCGATCGTCGTCGAGAGGCGCCGCATCGAGCCGCCGCCGCGCACCTCGAGGCTCGACGAGGGGCCCACGAAGCGCGCCTGCGCGAAGTCGAAGGTGCCGCGATCGAGCCGCACATCGACGTCGCCGTCGTTGCGGATCTCGACGCCCTGCGTGCCGACGCGCAGCGCGCTGACGAGCACACGTCCGACGAGCGAGTCATCCGTCAGCATCGCCCCGCCGCGGAGATCGACGTGCCCGCTGACGTCGCCCGCGAGCGTGCCGCTCGGCAGAAACGGCGCGAGATCGAGCGCGTTCACCGTGATGCGCCCGCGCATCGGGAAGACCGCCGTGCGCCCGAACGCCATGTCGACGGCGACGCGCCCGCCGAGCCCCTCGCCGCACACGAGGAACGCCATCGGCTGCTCGAGCGCCGGCAGCGGACCGTCGTGCGTCTGCATCGGCGGATCGGCGGGCCAGTCCATGTGCGCGAGCCCCATCCGCGCCTGCGCGCACGGCTCGCCTGCGGGCGGCGCGTCGCGGTCCCAGCTCGCCGCGGCGCGCACCCACGGATCCCCCGGCTCCGAGAGCCGCACGTACGCGCGCGCGTCCCCGAGCGGCACGCCCTTCCACGCGAGCCCCGTCAGCTGCAGATCGATGTGCTGCCGCTGGTTCGAGAGCACGCCGCCGACGCGCACCACCGCCCCGACGACGCCGTCGAGCTCCGGCATCCGCTCGCCGATCCCCTCGAGCTCGCGGATCGAGAGCCGGTCCGCGACCCCCGTGAAGTCGAGCCGCCCGCCGAGCGTCATGCGCCCCTGCGCCGTCACCGAGCCCTCGCCCTTGTGCAGCTCCGCGTAGTCCACGTCGAGCTCGGCGCCGATCATGCCGCGCTGCCAGTCGAGCCAGCGGAACTGCGCCTGCAGCACGCCGTCCGTGAACGCGCGTCCGTCGAGCGTCGCCGTCGGCAGCCGCGCGTCGATGTCCGTGATCAGCGTGCCCATCGGCAGATCGCCGGGGAAGCCCATCGTGAAGCGCACGTCGGTCGTGCCCGTCATCAGCCCTTGGTACGGCGCGAAGCGCTCGTCGCCGTCGAACTCGAGCATCGCGTAGAAGTCCGCGAGCGCGAGCGCGTCCATGTGCACGCGCGTCGTCACGAGCAGGCGATCGTCCGAGAAATCGAGCACGAAGTCCTCGGCGCGGTAGCGCGAGCCGTTCTTCGTCGCGGTGACCATCGGGAAGCGGACCGCCATCGAGTCCTTCTCGAGGCGCCACTCCGAGCTCACGTCGCCGACGGGCTTGCCGTCGAACGAGAAGCCGCGCAGCGCGAGGTTGCCGCCGATCGCCTCCTCGCTGTAGGTGCCGACGATGTCCATCGTCGCCGTGCCGACGCCCGTCATCGGGAACGTCAGCAGCGGCGTGATGTCGGCGGCGTCGAGCCGATCGCTGCGCACGTGCACGGCCATCTCGTCGCCGAAGCCGAGCAGCAGGCTGCCGGCGACGTGCGAGTGCGGCGTGCGCGCGTCGAGGTCGTAGAAGCGCAGCCCGTCCGGGTGGATCGACACGCGCCCGTCGATGTCGCCGCGCGCGAGGCTGAGCACGCGCCGATGCGGCGTGACGTGATAGGCGTCCTTGGTCACGAGCAGGTCGCGCGTCTGCGTGTGGATCGGCCCGTCGATCGAGAGCGGCAGCAGCGTGCCGAGCACGTGGATCTGCGCGTCGAGCGTCCACGCGATGATCGCGTTCTCCGTCACGCCGAGCTGCTCGATCAGCTTGGCGAACTGCAGGTCGTCGATGCCGATCTGCACGTCCACGGGCAGCTCCCCGCGCAGCCCGATGCGCCCCGAGAGCGCGAGCGCGCCGCCGTCCTTGATCACGTGCACCGTGCTCGTCGGCTGGATCAACACGCGCTCGGGGTTGACGTCGAGGTCGAGCGCCGCGCGCCCGGTGCCGAAGGTCTTGATCGTCATCTCGTCGAGCACGACGCGCCCCGTGCCGCGCACGCCCGCGGCCGCGCTCCAGCTCACGTCGCCGTGCACCTCCGCGAAGCCCGCGAGGTGCGGCAGCGTCAGCCCGTGCGGCAGCCCCGCGAGGTGCCCGATGTCCGCGCGCACGTCGACGCGCCCCGAGACGCTGCTGCCGAGCGGCATCGGCAGCCGCACATGCCGCGCGCTCAAGTCGAGCTCCGGCGTGCGCAGCGTCAGCGAGTGCACCTGGATGTACGCGGGCGTGACGCGCGCGCGCAGGTCGAGCTCGTCGAGGCGCTCCTGCCCCGCGGCGTGTCGGATCGTCCCGCGCGTCGAGCGCACGCGCAGCTCGATCAGCTCGCCGTTCGTCACCGCCATGTCGACGTCCACGCCCGAGAGCGTGCCCAGCGCGAGCGGCTCTGCGTCGACGGTCAGCGTCGCGTCGTCGACCGCGAGGTCCGAGAACGGCAGCTTCCCGCTCCCGCCGCTCGGCGTCCGCGGGTGCGGCAGGTTGCGCACCTCGCCGCCGCGCACGACCAGCCGGATCGACGGGTGCGCGACCTCGATCGACTCGAGGTCGACCTTGCCCTGCAGCACCGCGAGCAGCGACGGTCGGACGCGCAGCACATCCGCCGTCGCGAAGCGCCCATACACGGGATCATCGAGCACGATGCCGCTCGCCACCGCCGTCGGCGGAAACACCTCGAGGTCGAGGTCGGCGATCGACGCCCGCAGCCCGAGCTCATCGTGGAGCGCCGTGACGAGCAGCCGCCGAATCCGCGCGCGCGCCCAGTCGGTCTTCGCCACGAGCAGGGCGCAGAGGGGCACAGCGGCGATCGCGACCAGCGCGATGCCGATCCGTCTCGGCCAGTTCCTCTGTAATTTCTTCGCCAAAACCGATACTTACGGTTCGCTCCGCCAGGCTAGCACGGACCCTTCGGTGGTCGGGCCGTTCGGCAGAGCGCGGGCGCACACTCCCGCCGGGCGCGGGGCTCAGGCCCCGTTGTGCTGCTGCTGGTGCCGGACGAGCGAGCGCAGCTCGGCGTTGCGCAGGATGCCCGCCTCGACGAAGTAGCCCCCGAGCGGGCGCTGCAGGCGCTGCTGCAAGGACACGACGCGACGGAGCTGCCGGTCGTCGAGGAGGCCCTCCTGGACGGCGCGCGCGCCGAGCGTCGAGCGCTTGCCCCGCGCGACGAGGAGCTCGTCGACCTGCTCCGCCGAGAGCATCCCGAGCCGCACGAGGAGCTCGCCGAGCCTCGGCCTCAGCGCCCGCTGCCACAGGACCGCCTCGACCAGCTCGCGCCACGAGACCTTGCCGCTGTAGTAGAGGAACTGCCCGAGCAGCAGCCGGCGCGTCGGCACCGCGCCGACGTGCAGCCGACGCGGGCCCTCGGGCGTCCCGCTCGACGCTTCACCGAGAGCCACGTCCTCGAGCTCCGCGGTCGCCCCGAGCGGCATCGACGTGAACGGCGTCGGCGTGAACGGCCTCGGCTCGTCGGCGAGCGGCGGCGCGCTGACGAAGACCATCGGCGCAGCGGGCGCCGTAGCGGCGAGATGGGCGAGGAGCAGGCCGCGCGCCTCGGTCACTCGCCGCAGGCGATCAGTCGCGAGCGTCGGCGACAGCCCGAGCGCCGCCGCGCGGTCCGGGTGCACCTCGAACGCGCGCTTGCGGTAGCTCGCTTGGACGGCGTCGGCGGTCAGCTCGCTGAGCGCCTTCTCCGACGCGCGCTCCGGGTCGAAGAGCGCCCGAAAGGCCTTGTAGAGCTCGATTCGACTCCGCGGCTCAGTGGTCGCTTGCATACGAGCGCGACCATAAAGAGCCTCCGCGGCGCGCGTCCAATTCGTGGCGCGCCGGCTGAAGCGAGGCGCGTCAGCGTCCCATTCCAGGATTTACGTTCTACAGTTGAGATACAAATTTTCTGCCACGGTGCGATTTTGGGTGGACCGGGAGAGGCTCGGATGATAGTTGGGCGAGTACGGCGGTCAGGGTTTGAGTGGCTAGGGCACGCGGTCGTCAGCCGTCGATCTTGGAGCAGTCGAGCACCCGCGCAGCCGCGGTGTGTGTCGTCGTTGGCTCGAGAAATTCCTTGGTCTGCCTGCTGAAACGCGCTTTTCGGCGGGCACGTTCACGTTCGTTTTCGCGCGGCGTTTCCGGCCCCTCGGGCGGACCAACCCGCGCTCTGTATCGGGACTGAAAGGATCACTACGACCATGGCCACGAACGCCCCCTCCTCGACCAAGCGCCGCACCGGCGACCGAGCCCTCGCCGCCCCGCGAGGCGCCCAGGCGGCCACCTCCGCCGGTACTTCCAGCGGGCTCGCCACCTCCGATGCGCTGAACCAGGACCGCCTCGCGGCGCGTCGGCAGGCCGAGGAGAAGACGCGCGCCCGCACGCTCGCTCGCGCCCAGGCGGTCGCGGAGAAGCTCTCGTCGGCCACGGCGGAGGTCTCGTCGGCGATCACCGAGGCGTCCGGCGCGATCCACCAGCTCGAGAAGACGATGCAGCAGATCGCGTCTGGCTCGGCGCAGGCGTCGGCGGGCGCCGAGGAGTCGCGCACCGCGATCAACGAGATCGACAAGGCCGCGACGCAGGCCGCGCGAAACGCCGACCAGTCGATGCGGCAGGTCAACGTCCTTCAGCAGCTCGTCAAGGACACGACCGGCGACATCGGGCGGCTGATCCTCGGCGTCTCGAACGCCGCGAAGTCGAACATCGAGTCGGCCAAGATGATCGGCGAGCTCGAGAAGCTCTCCGACGAGATCGGCAAGATCGTGCACGCCGTCGCGCGCATCGCCGACCAGACGAACCTCCTCGCGCTCAACGCCGCGATCGAGGCGGCGCGCGCGGGCGAGCACGGTCGCGGCTTCGCGGTCGTCGCCGACGAGGTGCGCAACCTCGCGGAGCTGAGCGAGAAGAGCGCGCGCGGCATCCAGGAGGTCGTCAACGAGATCCAGGGGCAGGTGAAGGTCGTCGCGGCGAACACCGAGGCCGCTGGGCGCAAGGCCGCAGAAGAGGTCGAGAAGGCCAAGGTCATCACGCGCGACCTCGAGATGGTCGCCGGCGAGATGAGCTCCATCCAGAAGGCGTGCGAGATCATCTCGACCAACGCGCTCCAGGCCACGGCGGGCGCGAAGGACTACCTCGCCGGCGCCGAGCAGATCGCCTCCGCGTCCGAGGAGGCGTCGAGCGCGTGCGAGGAGTCGCTCCGCGCAGTGCAGGAGCAGTCCAAGGCCTACAACGAGATGTCCGACGCCGCGTCGGCGATGTCGGATCTCGCCGAAGAGCTCAAGACCTCGACCAACGCGCAGAAGTCCGCGGAGGAGCTCGCGGCCTCGGCCGAGCAGCTCTCCGCGAACGCCGAAGAGGTGAAGGCCTCGGCCGGGCAGATCGCCAGCGCGATCGAGCAGATCCAGAAGGCCGCCGGCATCCAGGGCAAGGCGGCCGAGAAGGCCAAGGACCTCGGCGGCCAGCTGATGTCCGCGTCGCGG
>CAIUAC010000033.1 GCA_903896985.1 uncultured Sandaracinus sp. | reverse complement strand
GTACCGGCGCGCGTCGTCGCCCGAGGTGCCTCCCAAGCGCTGCAGATCGAGCGACGCGGGGTCACACGTCGGGCGTGGGACCTCTATCACTCCGTCCTACAGCTGAGTTGGCCGCGCTTCCTGACTGGAATCGTGCTCGGATATGTCGGTGTCAACGTAGGTTTTGCGCTGCTCTATCTCGCAGGCGGAGACTCCATCGCCAACGCGCGCTCGGGGTCGTTCTGGGACGCGTTCATGTTCAGCGTGCAGACGCTCGCGACCATCGGCTACGGGGCGATGGCGCCGAGGACTCCCTACGCCGACGTGCTCGTGGCGATCGAGGCGTTCACCGGACTCTTTGGGGTCGCCGTCGGGACCAGCCTGATGTTCACGCGCTTCGCGCGTCCGTCATCGCGCATCCTCTTCAGCGAGAAGGCGGTCGTCACGGTCCGTGACGGCGGTCCGGTGTTCATGCTCCGGATGGCGAACGAGCGCGGCAATCAGGTCGTCGAGGCGCAAGTCCGGCTGATCATCTCGCGCAGCGAGACGACCCTCGAGGGCGAGCGCGTGCGCCGCTTTCACGACCTCGCGCTCACGCGCACGTTCTCTCCGATCTTCGCGCTCAGCTGGACCGTCGTGCACCCCATCGATGCGCAGAGTCCGCTCTACCGCGCGACGGCCGAGTCGCTCGCCAGTGAGGCCGCCGAGCTCATCGTGCTCGTGACCGGTATTGACGACACTTTTCAGACGGCGATCCACGGCCGCTTCTCGTATCTCCCTGACGACGTCGCTTGGGACGTTCGCTATCGGGACATCCTCACCATCGCGCCGGACGGACACCGAATCATCGACTACGGCGTATTTCACGACACCGTGCCTCTGCCCGAGGGCGCGCGGCGCGTCCTGCCGTGGCCGGAAGGCCCCGCGGGCGGTGCGTCGCTCGCCCCCGAATCGGCTGCGGCCGGTGACGCCGCGCCGCGCGCGTGATAGACGCGCCGCTCGATGCTCTATCGCGCGCTCTACACGCTCCTGCTGACGCGAATCCCCGCTGAACCGGCGCATCATCTCGCCTTCGCCGCGCTGCGCTGGCTGATGTGGCTCCCTGGCATGAAGGCGCTCTCCCGCGCGCTCTTGCGGCCCGCTGACGCGGCGCTCGAGGTGCGCGCGCTCGGCCTCACCTGGCCGACTCCCGTCGGACTCGCCGCCGGCTTCGACAAGGACGCGCTCGGTCCCGAGGCGCTCGGGGCGCTCGGCTTCGGCTTCGTCGAGATCGGCACCGTCACGCCGCGCGCTCAGCCAGGTAACCCGAAGCCGCGCATGTTCCGCCTCGTCCGCGATCGGGCGGTCATCAATCGTTTGGGCTTCAACAATCAGGGCGCGGACGTCGCGCGTCGTCGGCTCGCCGCGGGGCATGCGGGGCGTCGCACGCTGGTCGGCGTGAACCTCGGCAAGAACAAGGTGACGGCCGAGGGCGACGCTGCGGCCGACTACGTCGAGGCCGCCGAGAAGCTCGCGCCGTTCGCCGACTACCTCGTCGTCAACGTGAGCTCGCCGAACACTCCAGGGCTGCGCGACCTGCAGGCGGTCGAGCGCTTGGGGCCGCTGCTCTCGGCCGTGAAGGCCGCCGTCGCGCGCGTCGTGCCGGACCGCAAGCTCGCCGTGCTCGTGAAGATCGCGCCGGATCTCTCGGACGACGACATCGACGCTGTCGCCGAGCTCGCGCTCGCGCTCGGACTCGACGGCGTCGTCGCGACCAACACGACCATCGCGCGCTCGGGGTTGCTCACGGCGACTGACGACGTCGCCGCGCTCGGCGCCGGCGGGCTCTCGGGTCGACCGCTCCGGGAGCGCTCGCTCGCCGTGCTGCGTCGCCTGCGCGCGCGCGTCGGCGACCGCCTCGTGCTCGTCGCGGTCGGCGGCATCGAGAGCCCCGAGGACGCGTGGGCCCGTATTCGCGCAGGCGCGACGCTCGTACAGCTCTACACGGGCTTCATCTACGGCGGCCCGCTCACCCCGCGTCGCCTCGCCAGGGGGCTCGCGCGGCTCGCGCGGCAAGCGGGATATGCGCGCGTGCAAGACGCCGTCGGGGCAGACTCTGCCGCTGACTCCCGCGCTCCCGCGTCAGATCCACTTCCGTAGTTTGAACCAGCCGACGAGCCCGCCCGCGACTCCCATCATGACGAAGATCGCGAGGAAATAGCCGTACTTCCAGTGGGTCTCGGGCATGAACTCGAAGTTCATCCCGTACACGCCCGCGATGAACGTCATCGGCAGCATGATCGTGGACATGAGCGTCAGCACTTTCATGATCTCGTTCAGCTTCTGTCCCTGGACGCTCATGTAGACCTCGAGCGTTGAGCCGAGCAGGTCGCGATAGCTGTCCGCGAGATCCGTGACGCGCACGAAGTTGTCGGCGATGTCCCGGAAGAACGGCAGCGCAGCGTCGTCGATCAGCTCGAACTCGCCCCGCGCGAGGCGCTGCACGACGTCGCGTTGATGGGACGCGATGCGGCGAATCTTCGCGACGGAGCGCTTCACCTCGAAGATCTCGGCGACGACGTGCGCCTCCGCGCCGGCGAGCACGCGCCCCTCGAGGGCCTCGATCTCCTCGTCGAACCGCTCCATCAGCGGGTTGTAGTGGTCCGAGAGGTGGTCGATGATCGAGTGCGCGACGAACGACGGCCCCTTCGCGAACAGCTTCGCGCTGCGCTTGATGTCGGCAGCGACGCTGTCGGTGGAGCGCAGCGTCGTCGGGTGATGGGTCAGGATGAAGCGCGGCCCGAGGACGAGATCGAGCTCGATGGTCTCGAGGTTGTCGGGCTGCTCGGCGTTGCGGTCGAGGCCGTGCACGACGAGATAGAGGTAGTCGTCGAAGTCCTCGACCTTCGGCTGCGGCGCGTCCCGAAACATATCCTCGAGCACGAGCGGATGGATCTTGAAGACCTCGCCGAGCAGCGTGTCGTGCTCCGGGCTGTGCCCGCAGAGGTCGACCCAGAAGATCACGTTGGGGTCGGTGAGCAGCTCCGCGATGGCAGAGGCGGGGTGCTCGTCGACCGTCTGGCTGCCTTTGGTATGGGCGTAAACCGTGATCGTCACCGCAGCACTCTATCGCGTCTCGCGTGCGAACGGAGCGCAGACCGCAGCGGCTGTCCGCCGACGCGCTCTAGAAGTGCGAGGCCCGTTCGTCTACGCTCGCGGACATGAAGCAGTCCCGCGAGAGCTACGCGTCGTTCCTGGTGCTCGTGCTGTGTGTCGCGGGCTGCGCCTCGTCGTCGGGCATCAAGCCGCGCGACGGCGGGCGCCCGCTCGACGCCTCGGACGCGGCTGCGCCCGACGCCGGGCCGATCGAGGCGGTGTGCGGCGACTTGCTCTGCACGGACCCCGTCGAGGACTGCATGACGTGCCCTCTCGACTGCGCTGAGTGTCCCGTTTGCGACATGGCCCCAACCTGCACGGGCGCGCTCGCCGTCCCGACGTCGAGTACGGCGCTCGACACCTGCAACAACAACGATGGCAGCAGCGACCGCACCAACTACTCCTGCGGCACGGACCTCGGCGTCGCCCCGAGCGAGACGACCTGCGCGGACCCGCAGTTGCGTATTCGGGTCAAGCAGATCTCGATTCGCCGGGGCTTCTTCGACATCGAGCGCAACCTCTACTGCGTGATCAGCGCCGAGGACGGGCGGCACTCGGAGCTTCTCCTGACGACGCCGCGCGCCGTCGCGGGCAACCAGCGCACGACGACCATCAACCTGCGCCCGAGCGAGAGCGAACTCTGGGGGCAGGGGGACCTCTAT
>CAIUAC010000032.1 GCA_903896985.1 uncultured Sandaracinus sp. | reverse complement strand
TGCAGGTACGCGATGAGCGCGACGAGCTTGCTGCCCGGGAGCGCGGTGATGTGCCCCTCGGTGCGGAGGTCGGCGGCGATGACCACCGCGTCGTGCTTCGCGTCCTCGGAGGCCGAGGCGACCTGCGCGTCGGTGTACGGGACGCCGAGCGTGCGCATGGCGGTGACCTTGCCGGCGGTGTGCGCGAAGTTCACGCGGTCTTCGCTCAGATGCGCATAGGACGGCATGATCGAACCCGGCGTGATCTCGCGCGGGTCCATCAGGTGCTGGTAGTGCCAGAGGTTGGGGCGCTTGCCGCCCTCGCGGGCGAGGTCGGGACCGGTGCGCTTGCTGCCCCACTGGAAGGGATGATCCCAGATGGAGTCGTCCGGCGACGAGGGCGCGCCGTAGCGCGCGGACTCGAACGTGAACGGCCGGATCATCTGCGAGTGGCAGGTGTAACAGCCCTCTTGGAGGTAGACGTCGCGCCCCTCGAGCTCGAGCGCGGTGTACGGCCGCTGCGCGGTCGAGTGCTGCGCCGCGTTGCTCGCGATGATGGTCGGCACGATCTCCGCGACTCCGCCGCAGAGCACGGCGATGACGGTGAAGATCGTGAAGACGAGCGCGCGGCCCTCGAGCATGCGGTGCCAGGCGGGCTTGCTCTTGTCGCCCGAGCGGATGGCCATCACGCCGAACACCGCGACGGCCATCGCGATGACGATGACGATCGTGCTCGCGACGTGGCTCACGAAGGCGAGCCCTCCGACGAGCGCCGAGACCGCGAGGACGACGAGCACGGGCTTGCCGAAGAGGACCTCGCCGAGCGTGCCGTCCTCCTTCTTGAGGTCCTCGATCACGACCTCGACCTCGGTCTCGACGGGCTTACCGGCGCGCGCCGTGACGATCAGGTTCCAGGCCATGATGCACATCCCGACGAGGTACATCGTGCCGCCGATCAGGCGCGTGTAATACATCGGCTTGAGCGCGACGACCGTCTCGACGAAGTTGGTGTACGTGAGGCCGCCGTTCGTGCCAACTGCGCGCCACATCAGGCCCTGCGTCACGCCCGACACCCACATCGAGACGACGTAGAGCAAGATGCCGACGGTGCCGAGATAGAAGTGCGTGTTGGCGGCAGAGCGGGAGTGCAGCTCACGGCCGTAGAGCTTCGGGATCAGGTAGTAGAAGAGACCAGCGGCCATGAGGCCGTTCCAGCCGAGGGCGCCGGAGTGCACGTGCCCGATGATCCAGTCGGTGTAGTGCGCGAGGCCGGAGACGCTCTTGATCGAGAGGAGCGGCCCCTCGAAGGTGGACATTCCGTAGAAGGTGACGCCCGCCGCGAGGAACTTGAGGACCGGGTCCTGACGGACCTTGTCCCAGGCGCCGCGGAGCGTGAGCAGGCCGTTGAGCATGCCGCCCCACGAGGGCGCCCAGAGCATGAGGCTGAACACCATGCCGAGCGTCTGCGCCCAGTCGGGGAGCGCCGTGTAGAGCAGATGATGCGGGCCCGCCCAGATGTAGATGAAGACGAGCGCCCAGAAGTGCACGACCGAGAGCCGGTACGAGAACACCGGGCGATTCGCGGCCTTCGGCAGGTAGTAGTACATGATGCCGAGCACGGGAGTCGTCAGGAAGAACGCGACCGCGTTGTGCCCGTACCACCACTGCACGAGCGCGTCCTGGACGCCGGAGAACACCGAGTAGCTCTTGAAGAGGCTGACGGGCAGCGCCATCGAGTTGACGATGTGCAGGACCGCGACGGTCAGGATCGTCGCGATGTAGAACCAGATCGCGACATACAGGTGCTTCTCGTTGCGCTTCGCGAGCGTCCAGAAGAAGTTGACCGCGAAGACGACCCAGATGACCGCGATGGCGATGTCGATCGGCCACTCGAGCTCCGCGTACTCCTTGCCCTGCGTGATGCCGAGCGGGAGCGTGAGCGCGGCCGCGACGATGATCGCCTGCCAGCCGAAGAAGTGGATTCTCGAGAGAATATCGTTGGCGAGTCGCGCCTTGAGGAGACGCTGGGTCGAGTGATAGATGCCCGCGAAGACCATGTTCCCGACGAACGCGAAGATGACGGCGTTCGTGTGGAGCGGGCGCAGTCGGCCGAACGTCAGATACGGGCCGAGGTTGGCTTGCCAGAAGGAGAGCTGCGTCGCGACGATGACGCCGACGAGCATCCCGACGATGCCCCAGCCTATCGAGGCCCAGATGAACCAGCGGACGACTTGGTCGTCATATTTGATGCGTGTGGTGTTCATGTCTCGGTCTTTCGGGCCGCTCCGGCGGGGGCCACATCGGCGGTCGGAGGCGGACGATCTTCTTCCATCGGCAATAACGCGAGGCGGTCGGAGTGCTCGTGGGTGCGGTTTCGGAGGGTAAAAGCGAGCAGAAGTAGGCTGCAGGCGACGAGACAGAGGCTCACGAACATGGTCAGGGCGACGGCTTCCACAGAGCACTCCTCGGGCCGAGCGACGCGAGCGTCGCGAAGATGACGGCCAACGAACTCGTCGGCATGAGGGCCGCGGCGAGCCACGGCGACATAAGCCCCGCGAGGCAGAGCGCTACGGCACCAGCGTTGTAAAGCAGCGCCGCGCACAGATTTCGCGTCGTCGTGCGATGAAGCGCGCGACTCGCGCGGAGGCCGAGGCCGATCGGCGCGAGACCGGGCGTGACGAAGTAGAAGTCAGAACGGGCGGGGACGAAGGGTCGATCGACGGCGGGCGTCCCGGAGCAGTGCGCCTCACCGACGACGAGCGCGTCGTTGAGTCCGTCGCCGATCATCAGCGTGTCGTGCCGGTCGTGCTCCGCGAGCCAGGCAGACTTGCCCTGCGGGGTGCGACCGCCGACGGCGCGCTCGCGCGGGATGCCGACGGTCGCTGCGAGCGCGGCGACGCGCTCCTCGCCGTCCCCGGAGAGGACCCAGGCCTCGTAGCCCTCGCGCTCGAGGCGCGCGACCTCCTTGGCCGCGTCGGGACGCAAGCGCTCCTCGGTGTGCAGAAGGGTCCGGACACGTCCGTCGACGCTGTAGACGAGATCGGCATTTGCTGGAAGCGCGGTAGCGTCAGACACGCACCAGGTCGCTGAGCCGAGGCGGTGTACGGCGCCCTCGACGCGCGCCTCGAGGCCTGCGCCCGCGCTCTCTTGCACGTCGAGGGCGGCGCCGGCGGCCCGCACGTCGAGGGCGAGGCCCGCTTCGCTCGCGCGCAGCTCGAGGGCGGCGAGCGCGGCGGCGCTCTTCGGGTGCGTGCTGCGGGCGGTCATCCCGGCGAGCACGAGGCGCTCCTCCGGGGTGAGCGTGGCGAACGGGCGCGCGCCGTCGGGGGCGCCCTGCGCGTCGAGCGTGACGAGGCCGAGGACGCCCGTGGTCAGCGTGCCGGTCTTGTCGAAGACGACGCGCCGCACCTCGCGCGCCCGGTCGAGGAAGCCCGCCGCGCGCACGTACAGCCCCGCGCGGCGGAGCCCCGCGTGCACGAGCTCGTAGGCGAGCGGCGTCGCGATTCCGAGGGCGCACGGGCAGGTGACGACGAGGATCGCGGTCGTCACGTCGAGGGTGCGCCCGAGGTCGTGCGTGAAGAACCAGTAGCCCGCCGCGCCGAGCGTCGCGAGCGCGAGCACGCCGCTGACGTACGCGGTCGCGAGGCGCTGCCACCAAGGCGTCGAGCGAGCGCCGTCGACGTCGCGCGGGCGCGGCGCGCGCAGGAGCGCGACGAGCGGCGACGAGGCAAAGTCCGTCAGCGCGCGGACGTTCACGGCGCGCACGCTCGCGTCGAAGGCGCCCGCGGGGACGGTCTCTCCGCGCGAGAACGTGCGCGGCGCCGCCTCTCCGGTGATCCAGTCGAGCGAGAAGCTCGCGCCCTCGTCCTCGAGCACGGCGTCGATCGGCACGAGGTCGCCCGGCGCGATCAGCAAGGAATCGCCCGCGCGAAGCTCTCCGCACGCGACGAGCGCGACCCGCCCGTCGGCGCTGACCCGACGCGCGAGCAAGCCGTACGCGCCATCGTCAGCGAGCAGCGCGCGGCGGTTGCTGTCGAGCACGCGCTCTTGCAGCCAGCGCCCGACGAGCATCAGCGCGATGAAGATCGTGATCGTGTCGAAGTACGAGGCGCGCGATTCGCCGAAGAAATACGACCAGGTCGAGCCGCTGAAGGCGAGCACGATGCCGAGCGCGATCGGCACGTCCATGTGCAGCACGCCGCGCCGCAGCGCGCGCCAGGCGGAGTTGATGAACACGCTCCCGCCGACCAACACCGCCGCCGACGCGAGCAGATAGCCCGCGCCGTGCATCAGGTCCCAGGTCGGGCCGCGCTCGAGCCCGAGGTACATCGAGAGCGCGAAGATCATCGAGTTCATCGCGAGCGCGAGGGTGATCCCCATGCGCAGGAGCAGGCCGCCCGAGCCCTGATCGACCGCGTCACCCGGCTTGGCGCGCGGCCCGAGGCGGTAGCCGAATTGCTCGACCTCGCGCACGAAGCTCGAGAGCTCGAAGCCGGAAGAGACGACGAGGTCGATCGTGCCGAGCGCCGGGTTGACGAGGACGCGCGCGCCGCCGCTCTGCCGACGGAAGAGCTCATCGACGAGCCACACGCACGCCGTGCAGTGCACGCCCTGCATGTCGAGCGCGACCTCGCAGAGCCCATCGCTCGCGGCGACTCGCTCGGCGAAGGGCTCGAGCCACTTGGCGTCCCGACCGGCGCGCGGCGCCTCGACGGGCACGCCGTCCTTGCCGCGGAGCGCGTAGTAGCGCGTCAGCCCGCCGCGCTGCAGCAAGCCGTGCACGGTGCGGCAGCCCGCGCAGCAGTAGCCCTCCCCGGCGTGGTCAGCGGGGATGCCGGTGAGCGACGCGCCACAGTGCAGACACGCGACGAGCGTCGCCCGCTCGCCGCGAAGCAGCGCGCTCTGGTCGTTCACCGAGCTCGCGGCCGACTGGAACACGCGCGCACCTCTGGAAGATCGTGGAGCATCAGAGTTTTGTCAGCGGAGACCCGAGCGGCGCAGCTTATCGTAAAGGCGCTGCCGCGAGATCCCGAGGGCGCGGGCAGCGCCCGCCTTGTTGCCCTCGTGGCGGGCGAGCGCGCGACGGATCAGGTCGGTCTCGGCCTCCAACAAGGTCGGCAGCGGCGCGTCATCGTCCTCGGCGAGGGCGGCTGGTGCGACGGCGCGGACCACGTCGGGCAGGTCGTTCATGCACAGCGCGGACGCCTGACCGCAGGCGATCGCCCGCTCGACGATCGTGCGCAGCTCGGCGAGATTCCCCGGGAACGAGTAGCCGCCGAGCGCCGCGAGCGCGGTCGGCGTCATGCCCTTCACGCAGCCGGAGCGGCGGCTACAGAAGGTCGCGAGGAAGTGCTCGACCAGCACGGGCACGTCGCCGCGACGGTCGCGGAGCGCCGGGACCTGCTCGACGACGGTGCCCGGCAGCGAGACCAGATCCGCGCGGAGGCGCCCCGCGGAGACCGACTCCGCCACCGACGACGACGTGCAGAGCACCAGGTGCGCGGTGTCGCTCCGCAACGCGTTCGCGAGGGCGTATTGAACCCCGCCCCCGAGGTCGACGACGTCGCTCGCCACGACCGTGACCCCCGGTCCGAGCGACGCCACGTTCGCCAGGCTCGACGCGTCGACGAGACCGTCCGCGCCGCCCGTCCGCGCGACGTGCAGAGCCCGCGCGAGGGTCCGCTTGCCGGTGCCCGGCTCGCCCGAGAGCACGAGCACTCGACCCGCCGTGCGCGCGCGCTCCACCACGGCCACGAAACGCGGGTCGGCCCCCACGATTCCTGGGAGGGGAGCCGGATCGCGTGTCTGCGCCGCGGGGGCCATCGCACCGGACGGTACAGTTCCGCACCGGTCGCCGGGTTGTGCGGTGTCAATTGTCTGGACACTCACGGGCCGAGCTTAGCGAAACTGTCCGCCGGCGGACAGTCAGTGGACGCGGCGGCGCGTCACCGCGCAGCCGGTCGGCAGCACGCGCCGGACGCGCCTAGCTGAGCCCCTTGGCCATCAGGTGCGCGACGTACTTCTTGTCGTTGACGAGGATGTGCTTCGTCAGCCAGTCGCTGAGGAACGTCATCAGGTCGTGCGAGATGCGCGTCTTGCCGGCGGCGAACTCGGCCTTGAAGGCGCGGATCTTCTTCACGAAGCTGGCGTGCTCGAGCTTGTGCATCGGCGTGCCGATGTAGCCGTAGTCCGCCATCAGCTTCTCCTCGGCGGTGAAGTGATACTCGGTGTAGTCGATCAGCGCGCCGAGGAGCGGGCCGAGGGCGTCCTTGCTCGCGCCCTTCAGCATCGCGGCGTGCAGGTCGTTGATCAGCCCGATCAGCTTCTGGTGCTGCTCGTCGATCTCGCGAATGTGCAGCGCGAGGCTGCCGTCCCACTGGATCATGCGCGCCGAGGCCATGGTGCTTTTTTGCCATGAACGGCGTCTATTTGTAAGGCCAAATACAGAAGCGAGGTTACCGAACGGAAACGGCAACGCCGGGCTCGAGCCGGTCGAGCGGAGCCGTCGAGGCGCCTAGTTCGACGGCGGCGTCGGCGGCGCCCAGGGCACGTCGTCGAGGCGCTCTCGGTCGAGGGCGCGCTGCGCGACGAAGGCGACGCCGCCCATCCGACCGACGCCCGTCGCCGCGGCGGTGACGACGAAGTCGTGCGGCGCCAGTTCAGTCCCGAGGTCGACCGTGCGCGTGCTCAGGTCGAGCTCGAGCGGGGCGCGCGAGTCGACCGTCAGCCAGCTGCCTTCGACGTTGCCCCAGCCCCCGGCGAGCCAGATACCGGAGGCGCGCCGGCGCAGGCGCACCTCGAAGAGCCCGAGCTTGGCGCTCGGGAAGAACCGCACCGCGGGCACGACGAACGGCCACGACGCCGTGCCGTCGTTGATCGCCGGGAGGTGACCC
>CAIUAC010000031.1 GCA_903896985.1 uncultured Sandaracinus sp. | reverse complement strand
TTCTCCGGCTTGAGATCGCGGTGCACGATGCCCGCCGCGTGCACGGCGCCGAGGGCGTCGAGCACCTGCAGCGCGATGCGGCACGCCCGCGCGACGAGCAGCTCCGGCTCGGCGTGGAGCAGCTCCGAGAGGCTGCGCCCGCGCACGTGCTCCATCACCAGAAACGGCCCGCCGCGCGAGTCGACGCCGAGCTCGAGCACCTCGACGACGTGCGCGTGGCCCACCTGCGCAGCCGCGCGCGCCTCGCGCTCGAAGCGCGCGAGCGTCGTCGCGTCCTCGAGGAGGTCAGCGTGCAGGAGCTTGACCGCGACGCTGCGCCCGCCAGCGACGTCCTCGGCTTGGTAGACGCGGGCCATGCCGCCGCGGCCGAGCAGCCGCGCGAGCCGATACCTGCCAGCGACGAGCGTGCCGATGCGCCGGTCAGCGTCGGGTGCTCCGGGAGAGTCGGGCGGCGACATCGCCGGCAGAGGATAGCGTGCGCTCTCGAAACGAGCACCGGCCGCGCGCGCAACGCGCGCAGGGAGCGACCGATGAGCCCCGCGCCATGCCCCACACTCGTTGCTCCTCTCTCCACACCGCGCGCGGTTGCGCTCCGCACCGCGCGCTCTTGGCGCTCACCGCAGCGCTGACCGCGAGCTGCCTCGCGCCCCTCCCGCCCAACTCACCGACGCCGACGCCCGATGCGAGCGTAGACGACGACGCGCCGACGCCGCGCGTTGGGCTCGGTGAGCTGACGGTGCTCGACGGGCGCGGCGCGGCGCGCTCGGCGACCGCCGTGCCGCGACGCCCGACGCTTCGGCTCGCGCTCGATGGACCGGTGCGCGAGCCGCAGAGCGCCGTGTATCTGCTCCGCGGCGCGCCCGACGCGGCGCTGCTCGCGGACCTCGACTCCTCGCCGCTGCGCAGCGAGGACCTCGCGCGCGCCGTGCCGGTCACGGTGCGCGCGGAGGCGGACGCGCTGCTCGTGCGCCCCGTCGACGCGCTCGCCGCCGGCGCCGAGTACACGCTCGCCGTGGGCGACTGGCTCGAGGACACGCACGCCGCGCACGTCCTCGGCGCACCGCGGGCGGTCGGGCTGCGCGTCTCGACGTCCGTGGACGACGGCGCGGCGCGCGTCGACAGCTGGCCGCCGGACGGCGCGCCCGGACTCGGGCCCAACGTGCCGCTGCTCGCGGTGCGCTTCGATGGGCGCGTCGTCGGCGCGCGCGACGCCGTCTTCCTCGCGGGGCCGGACGGCGCGCCGGTCCCCGCAGAGATGCGCGAGCCCGCGTGCGCGGACCTCGGCTGGCCCGACGGATTCTGCGTCGCCGTCGTGCCGCGCGGGCCGCTGCTCGGCGGGGCGACCTACGCGCTCGTCGCTGGCGATGGCCTCCGTGACGGCGCCGGTGCGCCGCTCGGGCGGAGCGAGAGTCACTTCACGACGAGCAGCGACGACGACACGACCGCGCCGACGCCGGGCGAAGACGAGCCCTGCGCGCCCGACGAGACCGCGCTCGAGGGCGGCGGTTGCTTGCTCGCGGACGACCGCAGCGTCTCCCTGCGCCTGCGCGCAGCCGAGCCCGTGCGGGCATTTCTCGTCGTCCGGGACGCCGAGCGCTCGCACGAGGTCAGCTGCGTCGCTCCGCGCGGCGAGGTCGCGCTCGGGCTGCGCGCGCTGACCGCAGACACCACCTTCGGCGCGACGCTGCGGCTCGTCGACGCTGCGGGGCACGAGGTCGAGCGCGCGCTCACCCTCTCGACGAGCGCTCCGCTCGCGGCGCTGTCGATCA
>CAIUAC010000030.1 GCA_903896985.1 uncultured Sandaracinus sp. | reverse complement strand
GCACGATGCGGAAGTGATCGACCTCCGTGCCGGGACCAAGCTCCGACGCGAACGCAGGCTGATCGCCCGGGGCGCTGCTCGCGACGGTGTCCTCGACGGCTGCCATGAATGCGCGCGGAGCATAGGCACGGTTGCTCGCATCGTTCCAGGCCTGCGGGCGGCGTTCGCGTTTTCCTGATTCTTACGCGCGACCCGTGTTCATCAGCGCTCGGGGCCGAGGTCGAGCAGGCGCAGCTCCCACGAGAGCGTGTCGGTCAGCCAGCTCAGATACTTTCCGTCCGGTGACGCGACCGCCGCGCGGATGCTCTCACCAGGCACGAGGCGCAGCACGCGGATGCAGCCGTCGGGCGCGATGAGGTCGAGCTGGTTCGTGACGGCATCACCGGGAACCGGCTCGGTCGCGTACAGGCCATGGCCATCGGCGGCGGAGTTCGCGTACTCGAAGACGCGCGCGGTGGTGACGGGATGCGCCGACGTCAGCCCAGTCTCGACGTCGACGAGCGAGATCCCCCCTCGCGGCGACGCCACGATCAGATGTCCGCCGTCCATCGCAAGTTCGAGGTGGACCTCCATCCCGAAACGGCCGACGTCCTGACCGAAGCGGCCGACGTCGCGCCCGGTCGCGAGCTCGCGGACGACCATGCGCTCCCCTTCGGCGAGGAACGAAACGCAGCGCTGCGCGCTCGACCCGCACGCGATCGCGGGAAAGCTGCACGTCCCGACCGCGCCGATGCCGGTGTTGGTCGCCGTGAGACCCATCGAGCGAGTGTGTCCATCGACGAGGTGCAGCGCCTCGCAGGTGTCACTGATCTGGCCGCCGGAGAACGGAGCGCTGATGAGGTAGAGGCTCCCGTCCGGCAGCGGAATGGGCCGCGTCTCGAGCGCCGGGGTGCCGAATACGGGCTCGACCGTGCGCGTCTCCGGGAGCCAGCGGACGATGTCGCCGTGCCCGGTGCGACGGGTCGAGAAGTAGAGCGCTCGGCTGTCCGCGGACCACGCCTGCCCGCGCTCGTCGAACGAGTCCTGCGTGACGCGGAACGGAGCTCCGACGTTCCCCGCGCTGTCGAGGGGCGCCACAACGAGCGCGACGCGCGAGCGAAGCGTCGTGGAGAGAACGCGAGCGCCATCGAGCGAACCAGCGAGTGAAACGACCGCCGAGCCCGAGGAGCGAGTGAGCTGATGCGGCGCGCCGAGCGGCAGCATGTGTGTGACGTCTAGGCGCTGAGACCAGAGCTCCACCTCGCCGCGCTCGCCGAGCGGTTCCCCGCGCGCCGCGTAGATCACCGAGTCTCGCGCGAGCCACGAGAACGCGCCGCCGTACATCTCGCTGAAGAAGCCGCGCGAGCGGAGCAGCACGTGCGGGTCGCTGCCATCGACGCCGACGGCCACGAAGCAGAAGCCTCCGCACTCGGCCGCGTCGTCCTGCCGGAGGTACGTCAGCCAGCGATCGTCCGGAGAGACCAGCAGCGTCAAGCCGGAGATCAGGTTGGGCGCGGCCCCGACGCGCCGAGGGTTGCCGCCGTTCGCGCCTAGCTCCCAGAGCGACGACTGCCCATCTGCCTCGCGGCGGTTGTAGTAGATGCGACCAGCGAGCGAGACCGTCGCGTAGGTCGTCGAGGCGTCGCGCGGATCACACGCGAACGACCCGTAGGGCTCGCGCCGGCCCGACCGCACGGAGAACACGGCGAGCGCTGTGCGGTGCGCGGCCGTCGCGCAGTCGGGCGCGACGAGCAAGAGCCGCTCACCGTCGGCGAACCAGCCTCCGAGGTGCTCGCCGACGGCGGCCATGCCCGGAAAGACCTGCTCCGAGATCGGAAAGCACACGTCTGAACTCCAG
>CAIUAC010000029.1 GCA_903896985.1 uncultured Sandaracinus sp. | reverse complement strand
CATGGCGCCGCGCTCGAGCGCCAGCGTCGCGCGCAACAGCGACGCCTCGAAGCGCACGGGCGCACCCTCGAGCCCGCGCGACACGGGGCGGAGCGCGCGCAGCGACGCCATCGCCTCCCGCGGCTGCCCGACGCGCCACGCGAGGCGCGCGCGCTCGATCAGCGCCGCCGCCCGCGAGCGATCGTCGCTGACCGCGCTCGCGAACACCTCGCGCACCGCGAGGCGCGCGACGGCGAGCGCCTCACGCAGCTGCCCGCGCGCCTCGAGCGCAGCGGCTTTGCTTCGGGTCGTGCGACGCGGCGCCATGCCCCCGAGATGTTAGCGAAGTGTCATCGGCCTGTCGCTACCGTCAACCTCGGAGGTCGCACCATGCCTCGTTTTCCGGCTCCATTTACCGCCTCGCTCCTCGCCTGCTGTCTGACCCTGCTCGCGCTCACCGCGAGTTGCACGACGCGGACCGCCAACCCGCACCGCAGCGGAGGCGACGGCGGCACGCCGACGGCCGACCTCGGCGGACGCGACGCGGTCATCCCCGGCTACGACGGCGCGTGCGAGGCCATCGACGTCAACGCGCAGCCGGGCACGGCGAACGTGCTGGTCGTGCTCGACCGCTCGTCGAGCATGTACCGCGAGGCCGCGCTCGGCGTCGAGGGCGTGGACCGCTGGAACCCCGCGGTGAGCGCGATCGAGAGCGTCACCGCGACGCTCGGCGACCGCGTGCAGTTCGGGCTGATGCTCTTCGCGGACCCCGACGCGGCGGCCGGCAGCACGCTCTGCGGCGCAGGCAAGGTCGACGTCGCGCCCGCGACCGGCACGGCGAGCGCGATCGCGACGCACCTGACGGGCGACCCCAACACGCTGACCGGGTCGTGGACGCCGACGGCCGCCTCGCTCGACGCCGCGCGCGTCGCGCTGACCGGCCTCGAGGGGCGCAACTACGTCCTGCTCGTCACCGACGGCGCGCCCAACTGCAACGGGGCGCTCGACGCCGCGACCTGCCGCTACGCCGGCACGATCCCCGACAACCCGAAGCTCTGCATCGACGACGTCCGCACGGTCGCGTCGATCAACGCGCTCGCGGCCGCGGGCATCCAGACCTACGTCGTCGGCTACGACACGAGCGCCTGGGCCGACGTGCTCGACGCGATGGCCGCCGCGGGCGGCACGCCGTACTCCGCGCACATCGAGGTCAGCAACGCCGCGACGCTGACGAGCGCGCTGACGGATATCGCGGGCAGCATCGTGTCCTGCACCTACGACCTCTCCGAGGCGCCCGCGCTCAACTACGTGCACGTCACGCTCGACGGCGCCGACGTGCAGCACGAGTCGGTCTCGACGGGCCCCGGCGCGTGGCGCCTGACGGGCGACCGCACGGTCGAGCTCACCGGCGCCGCGTGCGACTCGCTGCGCGACGGCGGCACCCACGCACTCCGCATCGTCCGCGAATGCTTCACGCTATTCTGATGCGCACCCTCCCCACGCTCGGTTGCGGTGCCGTCGCCGCCCTCACGCTGCTCTCCGCCTGCACGACGGGCACGACCCGCACCCCCGGACCACGCCCGACCGTCGACGGCAGCACGCCCGCGCCCGACCTCGGCGGGCACGCGGACTACGACGCCGGCCCCTCCTGGGACAGCGGCTTCACGGTGCTCCCCGACGGCAACATCATCTGCGGCGGGCGCGAGATCACGCTCGAGCGCCTGCCGGCGAAGCTCGTCTTCGTCGTCGATCGCTCGTCCTCGACGCTCAACCCCGCCGACACGACCTACGTCCCCGCCGCGTCGGAGCTCGGCACCTGCTCGGCGACGAACGCGCGCCCCGCGTCCGGCATCACCTATCGCTCGCTCTGGGACGACCTCGCGGCGGCCGTCTCCGACGTCTCGACGGCGCGCGAGGACCGCGTGTCCTTCGGGCTGACGCTCTTCCCCGGGCCAGGCGAGATCGCCGGCGCGATCGGCGCCGACGCGTTCTGCACGGCGCGTCCCCCGACGACGCCCGTCGCGCCCGCGCTCCACACGGCGACCGCGATCCACGACGCGCTGACGAGCGCGGCCAACGCGCCGCTCTGCGCGGGCGGCTTCACGCCGACGCACGCCGCGCTCGACTCGGCCGCGGCCTCCCTCGCCGGCTCGACCGACGGCGTGCTCGTCCTCGCGACCGACGGCGCGCCCAACTGCGGCGCCGGCGCCGCCGGCTGTCGCTGCACGACCTCCTCCGCGTTCTGCGGGACGCTCGGCTACATCGGCTGCCTCGACGACACGGCGACGATCACCGCGCTCAACGACCTGCGCGCGCGCGGCATCCGCACCTACGTCGTCGGCATCCCAGGCACCGACGACTACGCCGCGGTGCTCGACGCGATGGCCGCGGCGGGCGGCACGGCGCGCACAGGCTCGCCGTCCTACTACCGCGCGAGCGACTCCGCGGCGCTCGCCAGCGCGCTCGGCACCATCT
>CAIUAC010000028.1 GCA_903896985.1 uncultured Sandaracinus sp. | reverse complement strand
CTGGAGTTCAGACGTGTGCTTTCCGATCTCTAGCGCTCTCGAGCTCTACGCGGCCGACCTGCCGCTCGCCTTCGTCGTAGCGGCCTCGTCGGGCCTGTTCGATGCCGTCCGATCGGCCCACGAGCCGCTCGTGCGGTTCTTCGAGCCCCTCTCGCTCGGACCGCTCGATCCCGGCGATGCAATTCGGGCGATCACCGAGCCGCTGGAGGAAACAGCGGTTCGGTTCGACGCCGAGGTCGTCGCGGAGATCGTGGACCTCGCCGGCGGCCGGCCCTACTACCTCCAGAAGCTCGGCTACTTCGCCTTCGATGCGGCGGTCAACGGGCGGGTCACGCCGGCCGAGTTCGCCGTCGCCTTCGAGCGGGCGTTCGCCTCGGTCAGCCAGGAGATCTTTGCCGCTCGGTGGGCGGGGATGTCTCCGATCGACCGCCAGGTCGTGGCCGCGGTCGCCCGAAACACGGAGCCACGACCATCGGGCGACATTGAGGCCGAAGCCCAAAGGCTCGGTGTGCAGCCCGGCGCGGCCCGCCAGTCGCTTCGCCGCCTCACCGCGCGAGGCCACATCACCCGGCTTGGGGACGGCCATCGCGGCCGCTACGCCGTGCAGGACCGGCTCTTTCGGCGCTACCTGGAGCTGCAGACGTGCGAGCCGTAGCCATCTCGTCTTCGCCTGAGCTCGACGAGGTTCGCCTGCGGGACCTGATCGACGAGTACTTCGCGGCGCTCAAGGTCGCCGGTCGCAGCCCTCGGACGATTGATTGGTATCGCGACTTCCTGCTCGAGTTCGTCCGCTTCGCTGAGCGCGACGGGCAGCCAGCTACGGCGGGCGATCTCCAGGCTCCGGTTGTTCGCCGTTGGCTGCTCGCGCTCCAGTCGAGGCCCCGTCAGCTGGCGCCGAGCAGCCTCGCTGGGCGGGTACGCACTCTCAAGGCCTTCGGGACCTGGGTCGCGAGCGAGCTCGACCTACCCTCGAACCCGCTCCGCGCAGTGCCGCTCCCGCGCGTCCCCGAGCAGCTTGTCCCGAGCCTGCGCGACCCCGAGATCCTGGCTCTGCTCCGCGGTGCTGAGGGTTCGCGCGATCCGGAGCGCGATCAAGCGATCGTGTTGCTCTTGCTGGACACAGGCGTTCGCGTCAGCGAAGCCGCCGGGCTTCGTGTCCGTGATCTGGACCTCGCCGAGGGTAGATGCCGCGTGCTCGGGAAGGGTGGCCGGGAGCGAGTCGTTCCCATTGGTCGACGAGCGCGCAAGGCGCTCCGGGCCTCGTTGACCCATCGCCGCGGTATCCGGGCCGACGATCCGCTCTTCAGTGGGCCTGGCGGACAGCCACTGACTGCGAGAGGCCTGTATCAGCTCGTGCACCGCCTCGCTGTCCGCGCGGAACTGCAGACGCGCTGTTCTCCTCACGTCCTCCGCCACACGTTCGCCCGCGCCTTCCTGATGAACGGTGGCGACGTCTTCAGCCTCCAGCGGATACTCGGCCACAGTCCGTCATCGATCCAGGTCACGCGTAGGTACGTGACGCTGCTCGACGATGACCTTCGCGCCGTGCATCGACGGGCCTCACCTGCCGATCGACTGGCCGCGGTCATGGGTAGACCCTCGACGGTTGAGCGCTCGGGCAGCTACGATGTGCCGGAGCTAGGGAGCGTACATCCGCGTCCATAGGGCATGTTGACATCGAACCTACGTTCGATACGATTCCTGGCCAGGGACCGACGGCCATGCGCTGATCAAGCTGAACTACAAGCCTGTCACCGTCGGCTTCTCAGGCGAAGTGGGCGAGATCCTCGTCGCGAATCCCACGATCGCTCGGCGCCATCCTCAGTTCAAGTACTACATCTAACGAGCCCAGGAGTGCGAGTGGCACGGCCCACGCTCTCGGACAACATATTGCGAGCGGTCGCCGAGGTATTGGGAGACACGGGGTCAGGCCTGACCGGCTCTGAAATCGCGCGGCTCATCGCGGCTAGCGGCCTGAATGACCCGGGTCCAATAACCAAGAGAGAACGG
>CAIUAC010000027.1 GCA_903896985.1 uncultured Sandaracinus sp. | reverse complement strand
GTGACGGCGGGGACGCGCTCGCCGCCCTCGTCCTTCGGCACGGGGTAGTCGACGACGAGGTGCTCGGGCGCGACGCCGCGGACGAGCGCGAGGTAGGTCTTCTCGACCTCGCCTTGCTCGAAGCTGCGCGAGAGCGCCGTCGCCATCTCGGGCGAGAGCGCGAGCAGCAGCGCGCCGCTCGTCGCGCGGTCGAGGCGATGCACGGTGTAGACGTGCCGGCCGAGGGTGTCGCGCGCGCGCACCATCGCGACGTCGCGCACGCGCGTCATGCCGCCGCGGTGCACGAGCAGGCCCGACGGCTTGCACACGACGGCGAGGTCGTCGTCGGCGTAGAGCACCTCGATCGTCGGCCCGGCGCTGGGCTCAGTCGTCGTCATCGCGCGGGACGTGCACGACGCCGAGGTCGGCGGACACGAGCGAGAAGAGCACCATATCGTGCCGCTCGCCCTTGATCGCGCGCGCCGAGCGCAGCACTCCCTCGCGCACGAAGCCCGCGTTGAGCGCCACGCGCTGCGAGGCCTCGTTGTTCACGTCGGCGAACAGCTCGAGGCGCGCGAGCCCGAGCTCGAGCAGCGCCCACCGCGACAAGAGCCGCACCGCGCGCGTCGCCGTGCCGAGCCCGCGCATCTCGCGCACGACCCAGTAGCCGATCTCGCCCTTGTGGCTGCGCCAGTCGAGCTCGTGCAGGCCGCACGAGCCCGCGAGCAGGCGCGTCGCCGAGTCGATGATCGCCATCGGCATCGCGTTCCCCGTGATGCGCAGCAGATCGTGCGACTCGATCCACGCGCGCGCGTCGCGCTCCGTGTACGGCGTCGGCACGACCGTCCAGCGCGGGATCTCGGGGTCTTGGCACGCGGCGACGACGGCGGGGATGTCGTCCTCGTCGAGGCCGCGGAGGGACACGACGCCGTCGTCGAGGGCAGGGCTCGGGTGTTGGATCAGGTGCACGCCCGGCTACGTTAGCGCGAGTGGCCGGGTCCGCTCGCCCCGTGTCATCATCGCGCTCTGACTGCGCGGCCCCCCCGCGCCCCGCTCCCGAGAAATACCCATGACTTCCCTTCGCGCCTCGCTCCTCGCGCTCTCCGCTCTTTCCCTGCTCGTCGCCGTCTCCGCTTGCGGCGGGGGCAGCACCACCCCGCCTGACGTCGACGCCGGGGGCGCGACCGATATGAGCGCGCCCGTCGACGGCAACGTGCCGGACGGCGCGCTGCCCGACGACGCGGGCTCCGACGTCGACGCGAGCGCCCCCGACGACGGCGGCTCGACCGATGGGCAGGTCTCGGGCGATATGTGCGTCTCGCCGCGCTGCCCGCCGATCCCGCCCGGCTGTCGCGTCGAAGCGCCGCTCGTCCCGTGCACCTGCGGCGAGATCAAGTGCGACGACGGCGGCGGCGTGCCGGGCACCGGCTGCGGCGGTCGCTTGGGCTCCTGCGCGGGCACGCTGTTCTGCGACTTCACGGTCGCCTTCGACTGCGGCTTCGCCGACGGCACCGGCACCTGTCAGCCACGCCCGGACGTCTGCCCGAGCCTCTACTCGCCCGTCTGTGGCTGCGACGGCGTCACCTACTCGAACCTCTGCATGGCGAACGCCGGCGGCGTCGACGTCGCCGCTGACGGCGTCTGCGCGGGCCCGCCGCCGCCGCCCCCGCCCCCGAGCGACTGCCGCACGACGGGCTGCAGCGCGGGCAGCAGCTGTCAGCCGTGCCGCGGCATCGGCGGCGCGACCTACGGCTGCATCCCCGACGGCGCCGTCTGCTGAGGCGCGAGCCCTGAGCCGCGAGCCCTGGCCCGCGAGCCCTGATTCGCTGAGTGAAACGGCGCCCACCGCGGCGCCGTTCGCTCAGGCGATCTCTTCGAGCTCCTCGAGCTCTTCCTCGTCGAGGCTCGCCGTCGTGTCGTCGAAGTGCACGTGCGACGCCTCGTGCGCCTCGGGGAAGAAGTGCGAGACGTACGCGCCGATCTGCTGCGCCTTGTAGACGACGCCCCAGTCCCAGATGACCTCCTCGAGCGCGTCGAGGAAGTCCTGCGCGCTCTGGTAGCGCGCGTCGCGGTCCTTCGCGAGCGCCGTCAGCACGACGCGATCGAGCTGCGGTGGGATCACCTGGTTGAGGCTCGAGGGCGGCTCGACGTGCGCCTCGTGCACCTTGCGCAGCGTGTCGAGGTCGGTGTCCGCGTAGAAGAGCCGCTGCCCGGTGAGCAGCTCCCAGAGCACGATGCCCGCGGCGTAGACGTCGACGCGCGGGTCGAGCGGCAGCCCGCGCATCTGCTCGGGCGCGAGGTACGCGAGCTTGCCCTTGACGACGCCCGCCTGCGTCGCGTGCGCGCGCCCCTGCGCCTTGGCGAGCCCGAAGTCGACGATCTTCACGTCGCCCTCGAACGACACGAGGATGTTCTGCGGCGTGACGTCGCGGTGGATGAGATCGAGCGGGCGCCCCATCCCGTCGACCGCCTTGTGCGCGTGCGAGAGCCCCTCGAGCGCCCGGGCGATCACATGGCAAGCGATGCCGGCGTGCGGCGGCGCGCGCCACTCGCGCTCGCGCTCCCAGAGGATGCGCAGATCGCGCCCGTGCACGTAGTCGAGCACCAGGTAGCAGGTGCCGTCGATGCGCCCGAGGTCGTGGACCGCGGCGATGTTCGGGTGCGAGAGCTGCACCGCGATCTTCGCCTCGTCGATGAACATCGAGACGAACTCTTCGTCGGCGGCGAGGTGCGGCAGGATGCGCTTGACGGCGAGCACTCGCTCGAAGCCGTGCTCGCCCGCCCGGCGCGCTTTGTAGACCTCCGCCATGCCGCCCGAGCCGATGCGCTCGAGTAGCTCGTAGTCTCCCAGTCGCCCGAGGCGTGCTCCCGAAGGACCCACACGCACAGAGTTCTCCCTCCGGGCCCTCGCCGTCAACGTCTACTTCCTGTTTCGGGACCGGCGGTGCGACGCGCCCGACGACGGAAACGCACACGGCACAAGGGCTAGGTGCCGATGTGCCGTGTTCGTGTCGCGCGGCGCGAGGCGCCGCCAGCCTCAGCGGGGGAGCGGGACGCCGGCGTCCGCGCTGCCGCTGCCGGCGTCTGCACCGCCGCCGTCCCAGACCCCGGAGCACGCGCCGTAGCAGACGCTCGTGCCGGGCACGGCGAAGCAGGTCGTGTGGTCGCAGTACTCGCTGGCGCCGCAGCCGGTGTCGTCGAGGCAGAGGCGGATGGGCGGGGGCGGCGGGGGCGGCTCGTTGCAGGCGCAGATCTCGCAGCCCGTCGCGTCACGGGCGAAGCCGAACTCGCAGAAGAGCAGGCAGGCGAGCGGCGCGCAGGTCACGCCGGTGCGGCAGGTGCCCCAGCACATGGACGGCGGGCAGGGCGCGCCGGGCAGGCAGTCGGGCGCCGCGCAGATGGGCATCGAGTAGTCGCAGAAGCCGCCGGGGCCGCACTCGACGTCGCTCGAGCAGAGGCCGCTCGGGGGGGGGGCGGGTTGCACTCGCAGAGGGGGCAGCCCGTCGGGTCGGTGGCGTAGCCGAACTCGCAGTAGAGGCCGCAGAGCTCGCCGGTGCAGGTCGGGGGCGGGTTGCACGCGCAGAGGGGGCAGCCCGCCGGGTCCACGACGTAGCCGAACTCGCAGTAGAGGTCGCACGCGGGGCCCCCGCAGACGGGCGGCGGGTTGCACGTGCAGGTCGGGCAGCCGCTCGGGTCGGTGGCGTAGCCGAACTCGCAGTAGAGGCCGCAGCGCGGTCCGGGGCCACAGGTCGGGGGCGGGTTGCACTCGCAGGTCGTGCAGCCGGCGGCGTCGACGACGTTGCCGTACTCGCACCAGATGGGCGGGCAGGCGAGCGCCACGCAGGTGCTGCCGCAGGTGCCGCTGCTCGCGACGGTCGTGTGCCCGCAGGTCGCCTCGCAGGAGTTGCCGTAGGTGAGGCCGTCGGCGCCGCAGACGGGCGAGTAGATCTCCGGGCAGGCGCACGCCTCGCACGAGCCGGCGCCGTCGCCGCAGGTCGGGTAGCCGGGGCCGGGCGGGTAGCCCGGGCCGCCGTCGACGTCGTAGCAGCGCGGCAGCACGCAGGTCGCGCCGATGTCGCACTGCTCGTCGGTCACGCACATATTGCCGACGTTGCAGGGCCCGCTGTGCGCGACCGTCGCGCCAGCCGCTTCGGCCATGCACGGGTTGGCGTAGGTCACTCCGTCGTCGCCGCAGACGGGCGCGAACTCGGTCGTGCAGACTGACGGCGTCGGCTGGACCTCGTAGCAGCCCGCGAGGGCGGTGGCGCCCGCGAGGGCGGCGAGCAGGGTCAGGAGCCCAGTCTGCGGTCGGTGCGTGT
>CAIUAC010000026.1 GCA_903896985.1 uncultured Sandaracinus sp. | reverse complement strand
GCGCGGGCGGGCGTCGGCACGAGCGACACGCGCTTCTCGCGCGCGGTTCGCGCGGCGCGGGATCTTGCGCGCAGTCTTCCGCCCGGCGGCGAGATGATGCTCGTGGAGGCGGCGGAGAACCCCTCGGTGATCGCCGCGCCGACCCGTGACGCCTCGGCGCTCGAGCGGGCGCTCGGGACGCTGCGCGTGCGCGGCGGGGGCGCGGATCTCGAAGCCGCCGTGGCGATCGCCGCCGAGCGCATGCGCGGCTCGCCCCCGGGCTCGCGCATCGTGCTCCTGACAGACGCGGCGGCGAGCGGGGAGCTCGCGCTCGACGGACGCAGCGTGCCCGTGGAGGTGCGCAAGGTCGGTGAGGCGGGCGCGAGCTCCGACAACACGGGCATCGTCGCCGTCGACGTGCGGCCGCGGGCAGAGGCGAGCGCGCCCGACCGCGCGGACGTGTTCGTGCGCGTCGCGCGCTTCGCGAGGACGCCGGTCGACGTGTACGTCACCGCGAGCGTGCAGGGGCGGGGCGTCGTCGCGTCGCGCCGCGTGACCGTCGCCCCGAGCGCGCAGGAGTCTGTCGTGCTCCCCGCCGACTTGCCGCCCGACGCGTCGGGGCGCTCGCCCATCGTGCGCGTCGAGCTCTCGCTCGCGGGCGGCGAAGCCACCGCCGGGACGGGCGATGCGCTGCCGCTCGATGACGTCGCGGTCGCGCCGAGTCCCGGCGCGCGGCGGCTGCCGGTCTTCGTCGTCGGCGAGGCCGCAGAGCCCGTGATGCGCGCGCTCCGCGCCGACCGCGACGTCGAGCTGTTCTCGACCTCGCTCGCCGCGCTCGCCGAGCGCGACACCGCCGAGGCGCTCGATGGGCTCGTCGTCTACGCGGGCGCGACGCCCGTGGACGCGCCGCCCGGCGACTCGCTCGTGCTCGCGCCGACGGGCGACGCGGTCTTCGGCACGCCGCTCGGGCCCGAGGTGCCCCGCCCGCAGCTCGTCACCTGGGACGAGTCGGACGCGCGCCTGCGCTTCGTGTCGCTCAGCGATGTCCACCTCGCGGCGTCCCGCACCGTGCGCGGGGGCGCGCGCCCGCTCGTGTCGGCTGACGCGGGCGCCGTCGCCGCGGTGCTGACGCGACCGTCGGGCGAGACCACGCTGCTCGCCTTCGATCCGGCGCGCAGCGACTGGCCGACGCGCCCGTCGTTCGTCGTGTTCTTCCGCAATTTGGTCGAGCGCGCGCGGGCGCATCGAGCGGCGGGCGGCGTGCCCCCGGGGCGCACGGGTGAGCCGCTGCGCGTGCCCGCGCCCGACGGCACCGACGTCGAGGTGAAGACGCCCGGCGGCGAGACGCTGCGCGTGCTCTCGCGCGGCGGCATCGCGCTCGTGCCGACGGGCGCAGAGCCCGGCGTCTTCGAGGTGAAGGCGGGCGCGCGGCGGATGTTCGCGCTCCGCAATTTGCTCGACGAGCACGAGAGCGATGTGCGCCCGCGCGCGCGCTTCACGGTCGCCGGCGTCGGCGCGACGGTGCACGCCGCCGAGCGCGTCGAGACCCAAGAGAGCTGGCCGTTCGTCGCGGGCGCGCTGCTGCTGCTGCTCGCGCTCGAGGCGCTCTGGGCGACGCGCAAGGGGGCGACTTGATCCGCTTCGCCGCGCCTTGGCTGCTCGGGGTCGGCGCGCCGCTCGCGCTGCTCGTCGCGTGGCGGCTGCGTCGCCTGCCGAGAGACTACGCCGGCGCTCGTCGGCGCATCGTGCAGGGGCTGATGCTGCTGACGGTCGTCGCCGTCGCGCTCGCGCTCGCGGGGCTCGAATGGGGCACTCGCCTCGACCGCATGGCGGTCGTGTTCGCGGTCGATCGCAGCCGCTCGGTCGAGCGCGCGGGCGACTCCGGGGCGAGCCGCGCGCTCGAGTCCGTGCGGCGCGTCGTGAGGACGATGCGCGCTGACGACAAGGCGGGGTTGGTCGTCTTCGGGGCGGAGGCGGCGACCGAGGTCGTGCCCTCGCCGAACCCCGCGATCGGCGGCGCGCGGGCGACGATCGCCCGGGACGCGACGGATATCGCGGGCGCGATTCGACGCGCTCTCGCGGACCT
>CAIUAC010000025.1 GCA_903896985.1 uncultured Sandaracinus sp. | reverse complement strand
TGCGTATGGCAAGCCCGGCGCCGGGCTCCTCGTCGCGACGGGCTCCGCCTCCGCCGTCGAGCTCGCGCCGTTCACGCGCGAGGACCTGCAGCCGAGCAAGACGCGCCTCGTCAACATGAACCAGCTTGGGCACGCGCTCACGGCGCTCGACGCGCCGCGCGTGATGGCGCTCTACATCCACAGCGCGAACCCCGCCGCCGTGACGCCCGATCAAAACGCCGTGCTGCGCGGCCTCGCGCGAGAGGACCTGTTCACGGTCGTCCACGAGCGCTTCTTGACCGACACGGCCCGCTATGCCGATGTCGTGCTGCCCGCGCCGACGATGCTCGAGACGAGCGACCTCTACCGCGGATATGGGCACTTCGTGCTGCAGCGCACTCGACCCGCCATCGCGCCCGTCGGGGAGTCGCGCTCGAACTGGGCGGTCTTCCGCGCCCTCGCCGCGGCGATGGGCTATTCCGAGGACGTCTTTCAACGGTCGGCGGACGAGGTCGTCGATGCCCTGCTCGACGCGCCGTCGCCGTGGCGCGACCCTGCAGATCGCGCGGCGCTCGACGCGGGGCTCGGGATGTCGCTGCACCCGCCGCGCGGGCGCTGGCTGACCGCTTCGGGGAAGATCGAGGTCCTCAATCCGGCGCTCCCGGACGCGCTGCCGAAGTGGCATCCCAGCTATGAAGACGACGGCGGCTTTCCGCTCCGGCTCCAGACGCCGCCCGCCGTCGAGACGCTCAACTCATCCTTCGCCGAGCGCGAGGACCTCGTGCGGCGACAGGGCACTCCCACACTCAAGCTGTCCCCCCTCGACGCCGCTTCGCGCGGCCTCTCGGACGGGAATACCGTGATCGCGTGGAACGCGCTCGGCGAGGTGCGCTTTCAACTACGCATCACCGACACGGTGCCGGCGGGCGTGGCTGTCGCCGTCGGCGTGCCCTGGCTGAGCCATCAGCCCGGCGGCAGGAACGTCAACGCGCTGGTATCGCAGCGCCTGACCGACGCGGGCGCGGGCAGCACCTTCTACGACAATCGCATCGACGTGCGTTTGGACGACGTGCCGAGTCAGCCGACTCCCACGTTGACGTAGTTCACGCCGGGGCCATCGAGGATGGCCGTGCGCAGGCTGTTCATGATGCCGAAGTGCGCGAGATCGACGACCGCGCCGACGTCGATGCGCCCCTCGAGCGTGCCGACCGGGTCGGCCGCCGCAAACCGCACCTCGAAGCCCTCTCCCGAGAACACTGCGCGCTCGCCCGTCGCCTCGAGTCGGAGCGTCTTGCCCTCGAAGCGCCCGAGCACGGTGTCGCCGCTCGGCGTGCGCGAGAGGTGAAAGCCGTCGTGCGTCGCGAAGCGCGCGAAGCTCTCCGGGCTGCCGAAGAAGCGCGGCTTGAGCACGTAGGGGCCGCCGTCCTCAGGGCAGAACACATCGCAGTTGCCGCACTCGTTGCAGCAATCGGCGAAGTTCGCGAGCTGATGGTGCTTGTCTATCACGAGCTTGCCCGCGTCCTCCCGGTCGAAGCCGCCGTCCGCGCGGCCCCGGAGGCGCGTGATCGCGATCTCGCCCTTCGGCAGCAAGAACGCGAAATTCGCGTCATTCGGACAGACCGGCACGCACTTGTCGCAGGTGAGGCAGTCGAAGAGCCAGAGCTTGGTGCCGACCTTGTTGGGTGATTTGGAGTTCGCGGCCGACGCATAGCGCGGGTCCACCAGCGCCGCGTCGGCGTACTTCCGCGCGTTGCGCACGCGCGCCTCCGACAGCCAACGCGCGTAGAGCGCCGGGCCGGCGGCAGCGCGCAGCTCTCCCTTGTTGGCGAGCGCGTCGCGCGCGGCGCTGACGTCCGCGCCGTTCGCGGCAGCCTCGAGCGACTCCTCCGCGAGGCCCTGCCCGCGCAACACCCACTCATCGACGTCGCGCGCGCCCGCCGCGGTCATGCGCTTGGCGAGGTTCGCGAAGTAGAAGCGCATACGGCCATAGCCGCCCGCGCGAAGCAAATCGCTGCATACAGTCACGGGCACCAGCCCGAGCGACACCGCGTCTGCGAAGTTCTGTCGGTCGATGCCCGCAGAGAACGAGACTGGGAATCGGTCCCCGAAGGTGTCTCGGAAGCGCGCGACGAGCGTCATCGCGAGGACGTGCAGCGGGGGCCCGGAGAGGTACATCACCTGCTCGGACTTCGGGAAGAACTCCCGATGATTCTCGACGAGCAGGGTATTGCTGAACTTCACGCCGAGCCCGCGCCCGAGGGACGTCGCGGTGTCCCCGAGGCGACCGATGATGTCGACCGCCTGCGACCACTGGGCGTCCTTGGTGAACGCCTCGTCCGGGATTCGCTCGGTGTAGCCGAGCGCGTCGTGGAAGATGCGGCGCGCGTCCGTCGCGCCGAGGAGCGTCGGATTCAGCTTCACGACGCAGTGCAGCGCGTGCTCGCGGAGCAGATGGTCGGTGATGCGCTCGATCTCGTCGGGCGGGCAGCCGTGGAACGTCGAGATCGTCAGAGTGTCCGAGAGCTGCGTCTTGAACGGCAGGTCACGGTATTGCGCGAGCTCGGGCGGGAGCTCCTTGCGCAGGCGCTCGACGACGGCGGAGCAGTCCTTCATCCCGTCGATGAACGCGCGCACGCGCTCGCTGCGAATCCCGGCGAGGTCGTAGCCGACGCTCATGTCGAACACCGTGCGCTCGGCGCCGGGCGCGAGGTTCAAGCGCCCGCTCGCGACGAGCAGCTCGATAAGCATCGACGCCTTCACGTACTCCTCGAGCGACTGCTCGAGGCGCAGCTCCTGCGACCACTCGACGTTGTAGCCGACCGTGGCCATGTCGATGCACGGGCGCGGCACGTCGAGCTGATCGTTCTGCTGCACGGTCTTCAGCTCGAACACGCGCCCGCCGCCGAGGAACGACAGCACGATATTCTGCGCGAGCTGCGAGTGCGGCCCGGCCGCGGGCCCGAGCGGCGTCGCGGCGGCGTGCCCGTGCACGTCGATCGACAGATCGTGCGCGGGGCTCCCTCGGTAGAATTTGTCGCGCTCGAGATCGAAGATCGCGCCCTCGCGCTCGAGCTCCCTGAACATTCGCGTCGCGAGCCGCCCGAAGGGCAGCGGGATCAGTTCGGCCATGCGCGCGATTCTAGGAGACTGGCGCGCCGCTGCCCACGTATCATTCGCGCCGCACACGGAGGCACTGATGGCACGCCTGGGGCTCGAGAAAGAAATCGTCGATCGCAACGTCTACGAGCGCACGGTCGCTCGCTTCCGCGAGGCGAACATCGTTCTGCCGACGTTCGCGGAGCTGTCGGTCCCGACGCGGATCCCCGAGGCGACGCGCCGCTCGCTGCACGGCGTCGATCCCGACTCGGTGCACCCCGCGAACCTCTTCCGCGTGCACTGGTACAACGACGACTCGCGGCAGGACGTCTGCGAGGTGCCGCGCTACGCGGTGCTGCCGCCGGAGTTGACCGGCGTCGAAGCGAAGATCCTCGTCGCCTTCGGCAATCGCTTCCCGCTGATCGGCGCGCACAAGGTCCTCGCGGCGTACGGCTGCCTCGTGCCGCGCCTCGTCACGGGGCAGTTCGATCCGACGACGCACCGCGCGGTGTGGCCGTCGACCGGCAACTACTGCCGCGGCGGCGTCGCCATCTCGCGCATCCTCGGCTGTCACGGCGTCGCCGTGCTGCCCGCGGGCATGAGCCGCGAGCGCTTCGAGTGGCTCGAGAGGTGGTGTCTCTCGCCCGAGGAGGACATCGTCCGGACGCCGGGCACCGAGAGCAACCTCAAAGAGCTCGACGACGAGTCCGCGCGCCTCGACCGCGACGATCTTCGTGCCGAAGCGCTCCTTCAGCCAGTCACCCGCCGCGAGCGTCCCCGCTGAGCCGGTCGCCGAGGTGTACGCCGCGAGGTTCAGCCCCGCGTGCTTGCCGCGCTCTGCCTCGAAGATGCGCTCGAGCGCCGCGCCCGTGGCGTTGAGGTGAATCAGGTAATTACCGAACTCACAGAACTGATTGAAGATGATGTTCTTCGGGTCGCGGTCGATGCGCGCGCACTCGTCGTAGATCTCTTTGACGTTGCTCTCGGTGCCCGGCGTCCGGACGATGTCCTCCTCGGGCGAGAGACACCACCTCTCGAGCCACTCGAAGCGCTCGCGGCTCATGCCCGCGGGC